>JAGQSN010000168.1 GCA_020439555.1 Acidimicrobiales bacterium
CTGCCTCGACGAGGGCCTCCACGTGATCTGCGAGAAGCCGTTGGTGGCGTCGCTCGCCGCCTTCGACCGGGTCGCCGAAGCGGCCCTCGTAGCGTCGGGGCGGTCCGGGGCGAGACTCCTTCCGATCCAGCAGTACCGATTCGGCGAAGGAGCTGCCCGGGCTCGGGCTCTGGTGGAAGCCGGGATCACCGGTCGCCTGTACACGGCTTCGTCGTCGACGTGGTGGCGTCGCGACCGCGCCCACTACGACGAGGCACCCTGGCGGGGAACCTGGGACGGTGCACTGGGTGGCACGCTCGTCAACCACGCCATTCACCTCCACGACCTCCTCACCTGGATCGGCGGTCCGCTGGTCGAGGTTTTCGCCCGCACCGCAACCCTGGTCAACGACACCGAGGCCGAAGACTGCGCCGTCGCCATCGGACGTACAGCCGACGGCGGTTTGGTGACCATGAACGCCACCACCGGAGCGGCGACGGAGTCGTCCCGGTTGGTCTGGCACTTCGAGAACGTCTCCATCGAGTCCACGACCGAGGCGTACGACCCGGCCCGAGGTCCGTGGAAGTTCGAGTTCCGGAACCCGGGCGCGGCGCGGCGCGCCGAGGAGGTGTGGAGGGACCTCGTGGTCGGGCCGCCGCTCTATACGGGGGAGCTACAAGCGTTCGTAGCCGCCTTGCCGGACGGGAAGATGCCGGTCACCCTCGCCGATGCCGCGGCCACTCTCGAACTGGTGACTGCGCTCTACCGGTCCGCCCGAACCGGGCTACCCGAGCGGTTACCCCTGCCGGAGGATCACCCCGATCGGACGTCCTGGACTCCCTGAGGAGGGGGTCCAAAGGTGTTTCGTGGTTGGCGGTTGGTGCTCGTCGATCAGACCGGGCTGAGTAGCAGTCGGCACCACGTGTCGTGGAGCCAGTGCTCGTAGCGCTCATGGGTCCATCCCCGTTCGCGTGTGAGGAGCACGAAAAGTTCCGAACTGGCTGTGGCCCATATGACGTCGGAAGCCTCCTCGACGCCGACGCCCGGGCGCAGCTCTTCCCTACCCATCTCGATCACGAGGCGGCGCATGTTCTCTGCACGGCGGTCATTGATCGCCTGCCATACGGAACGGGCCTGATCATCGGTGGAGGATGCGTCGCGCAAGGCCAGGAAGAGGGGAGCCATGCGGGCCTGGATGGCTCTCGTCGCGGCCGCGTAGATGGCGAGACGGGCGACGGGGTCGGGCTCGCAGCGCATGCGCTGCACGTAGTCGCGTTCGTCGGGTTCGAGTGGATGGTCTTCGCCTGAGATGGCGAGTTCGATCAGTACGCGCAGGATCTCCGGCTTGCGGCCAACGAGGGCATAGATGGTGTCGACGTGGACGTCGGCACCTCGGGCGATCTCTGCGACCGTGGTGGCTCGATAGCCCTTGGTCGTCAGCAGTTCGCGGGCCGTGTCGAGAATCCGGTTCCGCGTCTGGTCCGACTGCTCGCGCCGTCCCTGGCTGTCGTAGGAGCGCTTGACACCGGAGGCCATGCGGATACGATATCAATCCGAATCAGCTTCGGATAAAATGGAGCCAGCATGACCTACGCGTTCAGTCAAGACGTTCCGATCGACGCCGCCACGTACGGACGGATCGTCGATGGCCTCGGTCCGGAAGTACCGAGGGGTCTCCTCGTGCACGTCGCGCTCGAGCGTCCCGAAGGTGGCGTTCGCTACATCGACGTGTGGGAGTCCCAGGAGGAGTTCGAGACCTTCGTCGAAGGAAGACTCCACCCGGTCGTCCACGGGCTACTGCGCGAGGTGTCCGGTGATGAACTGCCCCCCGAGCCTGAGCGACTCCCCCTGAACGCCCTCCACGTGTGGGGCAGCGCCATGGGCTGAGTTCTCAGGGTCGAGTCGCCAACTACTCGCGAACGTGGCAGACAGCTTTTACGTTGTGCCGTCGATAGGGTGAGCGGCAACTTCGACTGGGCATCAGGGGGCAACATGCGCCGGTTTCAGGTTCTCTTCTCGGTGGCTGTCATCACGCTCCTCCTTGGGGCCTGCGGCGGCAGCGACTCGTCCACCTCGTCCACCGCTACCACCGTCGCCGGCGTGACCACCACCACCACCGATAGCGCGGTCGCCGAGAGTCGTGCCAAGGATCTCATCCCTGACGCCGAGTTCCGCCAGATGTGTGTGAACGTCAAGGACCAAGCGGCGCTCGACGTGGTCGTGCCAGCATGCGCCTACCTGGCGAGCATCAAGAGTCACGACGGCAGCAAGATCCCGCTCGCTGACGATGCCTGGCGTATCGAGCAGGGCGTGAACACCGGCACCACCGGCGCAGAGATCAAGCAGGCCATGGCGAATGACTACTTCGTCAACTATGTCGAGGATCTGCGTGATGTTCGCTGGTTCGTCAACAGCGACGATGAGGCGATCGCCTACTACGTGCTCGACATCAAGGCTGTTCCCGGTATCAAATCGACCATGCTCGCGGAGCGATTCAAGGTGGACGACGGGCTCATAACCGAGATCGAGGTGGTGTTCGCCTACTGCCGAGTGCCGGTCACCAACGCCGCGGCACCTGACGGCACCGATATGTGCCCCAAGGAAGCGTCACCACCGGCACCGGTCGCCTGAAGCGGGGCCCTTGGTCGGCGAGCTGGTCCGGGGACCGGCTCTGACTCTTCGCTCCTACTCGGGAATGTGGCAGACGGCTTCCACGTTGTTGCCGTCGGGATCCCGAACGAATGCGCCGTAGTACCCCGGGTGGTAGATGGGCCATTCCTTGGGTTCGTGCAGTATCTCGGCGCCGGCGGCGACCGCTGCGTCGAAGAACGCGTGCACGGCGGCACGATTCGGGGCAACGAACGCGATGTGGTCTTCCCGCCAACCGGTGTGGTTGTCCGAGAGGGGACCGAGCCAGAAATTCGGAACCGGCACGATTCCGTATCCGATGACCCCCTCGTGAGGCTCCATCAGTCGGGTCCCGCCGAGCGGTGCGAGCACTGCGTCATAGAACGCTGCGCTCGCCTGGACGTCCGTGCACTGGATACCAAGGTGGTCGATCATGGTCGGCATTGTCCCAGAGACAGAGTCGACGCGTCAGACGCCGTCGACTTCAGGTCACGGCCTCCCCGATGGCCGTCGTAACCTCGAAGACGGCGGAGGCACTGCCTTGCACCGATCGCCAGATTCACTGCTGAATTCCGAATGGTCGCGCGAACTCGGCCAGTGCGATGCCGTTCCCGGCCGAGCGCTGGCGAGCGCATCCTTCTTGTCGACAGTTGCTCGCTCCTCTGACGTCATGACCCGAATGGCACGGATTCACCAACCGCGCAGGTCGATCGGCCAATCGTCCACGACCTGGCCGTCACTCACGATCCGGTAGGACTCGTGGTAGGCGACGGTCGGGTCGACGTGGGCGGGCCGAACCCGAACCTGCTCGCCGATCTCGGGAAGCCTGCCGTCGGCTCCGGGGGTGAAGGTGACGTGCTCGTCGGAGAAGTACAGCGCTTCGTAGCCCTCGACGGTCGGATTGCCGTGATCCATGCCGAGTGCCTTGAGGCCACCGTCGGCGACCGCCCAGCCGCCCGGGTTGACCGAGATGACCGTGCACACGACGCTCAACGCCTGTTGGAACGGCAGTCCTTGGCTGGCGTAATGGGTGTCCATCAACGTGTACGACCCGGCCTGAAGTTCGGTCACGAACGTGTTCTCCAGGCAGGTGCCCGTCCCGCCACCGGAGATCACCTCTCCGCCCACGGCCTCGTGCGCATCCAGCAGTGGTGCCATGGCCTCTGCGACCCGCTCGGACCGTTCGTCGGCGGGCGTCATCATCAGTTGGCCCTCGTAGCCCATGACACCGCGCACCTCGAGACCTGCGGCCCGGGCCTGATCGGCGATTCGGCCGGCGTCGGCGGGTGGACATCCGCAGCGGAAGCATCCGACGTCGACGTCGACGAGCACCTCTCGAATGCCGGCTCTCGCCGCGGCGTCGACCGTCTCGACCGAATCGACCGCGACGGTCACCCGGGCATCACAATCCGCCAACTCGCGCAGTCGTTCCGGGTCGAGAACCTCGTTGGCGAGCAGTAGGTCGTCACCGAGACCGGCGGCGGCAAGGCCGAGGATCTCCCGAGGCGTCGCGGCGCAGAAGCCGAGGTGTCCGGCTTCCGCGAGGCGTCGTGCGAGCGAAGTGGATTTGAACGCCTTGACGTGCGGCCGCAGCGCAGCGCCGGGACGCAGCGCCGACATCACCGCGATGTTCGCATCGAGGACATCCCGGTCGATCACCAGTGCCGGGGTTGCAAGACGGTCCATGTGCATTCCGTTCCAGATCCTTGGTCGTGTTCCACTCGCTCTAGGGGTTCTCCTCGAACGCTGTCCTGAGATCGGCCGTGGCCAGGGGGTCGTCGAGCAGGAGGACATTCCCGTCGTAGGAAACCGTCAACTCCTCTCGGATAGTCACGATGCTCCAATGATCGCCCAACTCGAGTGGGCTTGCGCGCAGTTCCGACCACACCGCTTCGATGGCCGCGAGACGTCGGGTTCGGTCCGTGGTTCCCGGATGTGGCGGACGGACCACGCCGATAGCTTCGGTCCATGCCTCGCTTCGGTGTTCACGTCGGCCTTCAGCACACCCACCCTGACGAACTACGGGCGGTGTGGCGTCGTATCGAGGACCTGGGCTTCCACTGGATCTCGGTGTGGGACCACTTCTACGGCGCCACCGGAGAGCCCGACGATGCCGAATGTCTGGAGGCGGTGGCCATGCACGCCGCGTTGGCTGTCGAAACGTCGCGGGTGGAGGTGGGTTGCCTCGTCTACTCGGTCGGCTATCGCCACCCGGCGGTGCTCGCCAAAGCCATCACGACGATCGACCTGCTGTCGGGTGGGCGGGCCGCGATCGGGCTCGGTGGCGGCTGGGCCGAGGTGGAGTACCGCGCCTATGGCATTCCCTTCCCGTCCGCCGGTGTGCGGCTGGACCAACTCGGTGAGGCGGCTGCGTGCATCCGTGGTCTCCTCCACTCGGAGGCGCTCGACTTCGATGGCCGCCACTTCACGTTCAGCAACGCCCGCAACGAGCCGAGGCCGGTCCAGGCCCACCTCCCGATCTGGATCGGTGGCGGTGGTGAGAAGAAGACGTTGAGGGTGGCGGCGGAACACGCCGACGGTTGGAACATCCCGTTCGTGGCTCCGGAGACCTTCGCCCACAAGTGCAGGGTGCTCGACGAACACTGTGAGGCTGTCGGCCGACCGCCGGGTGACGTCCGACGCGCCGTCAACCTGGGTCTGGCCTGGGACGACGACAGCCTGCGTCAACAGTTTGGCGCCATCGCCGAGTTCGTGCGGCCGGGGGTGCTCGGCGGGTCCGACCAGGCCGTGGTCGACAGGATCGGCACCTACGTCGACGCCGGTGCCGACCAGGTCAACCTCGCCATCCGGGCACCGTTCGACGTCGACTCGCTGGAGCGATTCGCGTCAGCCCTTGGGCTGTCGTGACAACAAGTCCGCCCCAGGTCACGCATGAACTCCTCGGTGAACTTGCGCCGAGTCCGCCGAAGTTGGAGCGGGTGAGGAGAATCGAACTCCCGTATTCAGCTTGGGAAGCTG
>JAGQSN010000169.1 GCA_020439555.1 Acidimicrobiales bacterium
GCGGAGCGGAGTCGAAACGTCGGGTCGACCTCGGTGGTCCCTGCGAGGGAATCCTTCGCCGGGTAGGGTGCCGCGCGTCCGACGTCCTGTTGCCACGACCCCACGCGGAGGAGCCAGTGAGCCCTGACCCGAACCCGGGCCGACTGCTCGAAGTCTCCGACGTCGAGGTCCGTTTCGGTGGCGTGGTGGCGCTCGACGGCCTCAGCTTCAGCGTCGACCGCGGGAACATCTGCTCGCTGATCGGCCCGAACGGTGCCGGCAAGACGACGCTTTTCAACTGCGTCAGCCGCCTGTACGAGCCGTCGTCGGGTCACATCTCCTTCGACGGCTACGACCTGCTGCGGATGTCGCCCCACAAGATCGCCCGGGTGGGCGTGGCGCGTACCTTCCAGAATCTGGCGTTGTTCCCGGCGTTGTCGGTGCTGGAGAACGTCATGGTCGGTGCACACACGAACGGCAACGTCGGCTTCGGTCGGGCGATGCTGCGCATCGGCGTCGGTCGCGAGGAGAAGCGGCTGCGTTCGAAGTGCCAGGAGATCCTCGACCGGCTCTCCCTCGGTCACCTTGCCCAGCGGCCGGCGGTCGGTCTCCCGTTCGGCACGCTGAAGCGGCTGGAGTTCGCCCGGGCGTTGGCTTCGTCGCCGAAGCTGCTCCTGCTGGACGAACCGGCGAACGGCCTCACCCACGGAGAGGTCGACGAACTCGGCGCGACGATCCGTGAGATCCGTGACCAGTTCGACCTGACGATCCTGCTCGTGGAGCACCACATGGCGATGGTGATGGCGATCTCGGACCACATCGTCGTGATGGAGTTCGGCCGCAAGATCGCCGAGGGTCCGCCGTCGCAGATCCGCAACGACCCGAAGGTGATCGCCGCCTACCTGGGGGCACCGGCGTGAGCCTCCTCTCCCTCCGCGAGGTACGCGGCGGCTACGGCGCGATCACGGTCCTGCACGGACTGTCGATCGAGGTGAACGAGGGCGAGGTGGCCGTCGTCCTCGGGGCGAACGGGGCCGGCAAGACCACGACCCTGCGAGCCATCTGCGGGATGCTCGGTCGTGTCGGCGGCGAGATCTTCTTCGACGACCACGAGATCACGAAGTCGTCCACCCAGGCGATCGCCCGTGCTGGGATCGCGCACGTGCCGCAGGGCCGGGGGACCTTCACCGACCTGACTGTCGCCGAGAACCTCCGGCTAGGTGCGATCAACCGAAAGGACGGTGGCGTGGCAGCGGACCTGGACCAGTGGTACTCGCTGTTCCCGCGTCTCGCCGAACGACGCGACCAGCTCGCCGGTTCGATGTCGGGCGGCGAGCAGCAGATGCTCGCGATCGCCCGGGCGCTGATGTCGCGTCCGCGACTGTTGTTGCTGGACGAGCCTTCGTTGGGGTTGGCGCCGTTGATCACGAAGGAGGTCTTCGACCACCTCAGGCAGATCAACGAGGAGTCGGGTCTGGCGATGCTGGTGGTCGAACAGAACGCCACGCTCGCTCTCGACATCGCGCACCGGGGGTACGTGCTCGAGACTGGGTCCATCGTGGCGTCCGGCGCCGCCGAGACCCTCGTCGCAGACGAGGGCGTCCGCAAGGCATACCTGGGGTTCTGACGATGCTGCTCGCCTTCGACTTCCAGCTCTTCTTCGACCAGACGATGAACGGTGTCAGCAGCGGGGTGGTGTTCGCGTCGGTGGCGCTCGCCCTGGTTCTCATCTTCCGGACGACCAGCATTCTGAACTTCGCGCAGGGCGAGATGGCGTTGTTCTCGACGTTCATCACCTACCGGCTCGCAGCCGACTTCGACCTGCCGATCGGGCTCGCCGTGCTGGTGTCGGCGGTGATCGCGTTCGTCGGCGGAGCCGTGATCGAGCGGGTACTGATCCGGCCGGTCGAGGACTCGAACCATCCGCTGAACGTCGTGATCGTGACGCTGGGCATGTTCCTCGCGATCAACGCCCTGGCTGCTCTGATCTTCATCCGGCCCGGTCAGGAGGCACTCCAGATGCCGGCGCTGTTCCCCGACGGCAAGTGGCTCGGCGTCCAGAAGGAGGTCATCGGCTTCGCGCTGGTGCTCGTCGCCGAGTGCGTGATCCTCTACCTGCTCCTCCAGAAGACGAAGATCGGCCTGGCCCTGCGGGCGGTCGCCTCGAACCCCGAGTCGAGCCGTCTCGTCGGCATCCACACCGGGTCGATGCTGATGCTCGGCTGGGGTCTGGCCGCCGTGGTGGGTGCCGTGGGCGGCTCCTTGGCTGCGATGCAGGGGACGGGCTTCGACACGAGCCTCATGCAGACGGTGCTCGTGTTCGGCTTCGCCGCCGCGGCGCTCGGCGGTTTCGACAGCCTGATCGGCGCGGTCGTCGGCGGCCTCATCGTCGGAATCGCCAACGCCTGGACGGTCCAGTACGTGGACGCGCTGGATGGGATCGAGCTCGTCGTTCCGTTCGCCCTGATCCTGGTGGTGCTCCTGGTGAGGCCGAACGGCCTGTTCGGGCGGACGATCGTGGAGCGGGTGTGATGGCGGGGGCCGAAGTGCGGACCGAAGCAGCGTCGCCCGCGGCGAAGTTCAACTGGCCGCGACTCGTCGCCGGCATCGCCGTCCTGGTCGTCGCCGCGATCATTCCGTACAGCATCAACGACCAGCCGCTGAACATCGTGTCGCAGGTCCTGTACCTGGCGATAGCGGCGATGGGGTTGAACCTGTTGACGGGGTTCAACGGTCAGGTGTCGATCGGTCACGGCGCCTTCTACGGTGTCGGAGCGTTCACCTCGGCGATCCTGGTCGTCAACCACGGTTGGACCTTCGAGATGACGATCCCGGTCGCTGCTGTGACCGCGGCGGTGCTCGGGGCCCTCGTCGCCTTCCCGGCACTGCGGGTCAAGGGCCTGTACCTGGCTCTGATCACCCTGGGTCTCGCCGTGCTGTTCCCGGTCGTCACCAAGAAGTTCGTCAAGGGCAGCGGCGGTGTCGCTTTGCTCCAGCCGGACCGCAAGCAGGTCTCGTCGATGTTCCCGGACATGCTGGCCGACGAGCAGTACCGCTACTTCGTGTGCCTGGCGGTCCTCCTGCTGCTGATCCTGCTCACCTACAACCTGATGCGCAGCCGCGTCGGACGGGCGATCATCGCCGTGCGAGACCAGGAAGTCGCGGCGTCGACGGTCGGTATCGACGTGGCAAGGGTGAAGGTGCTCACGTTCATGGTGTCGGCCGCGTACGCGGGGGTTGCCGGGGCGTTGTCGGTGATGGTCCTTCGGATCGCCGACGCGACCAACCCGCTCGTCTACTTCCAGCTGTCCATCGAGTTCCTCATCGCGATGGTGATCGGCGGTTCCGCGACCATCTCCGGTCCCGTCATCGGCGCCATCTTCCTCGTGATCATCCGGCGACAGACCGACGAGGGAACCGACTTCCTGCCGAAGCTGCTCGGTGTCGCGGACCGGACGGAACAGCTCGCTCCCGCCCTGCTCGGCATCACGCTGATCCTCATCACCTACGTGCTTCCCGAAGGTCTCGTAGGTGGTTTCCGGAAGCTCAAGTCCCGCTTCGTCCAGCGCGCCGGACAACCAGGCGCGAAGGTGTCGACGGAGCACAGCTCCACGTAATGAAACCCGACCGAGGAGGTCATCCCCCCATGCAACGCCACCGAACCAGCCGAAAGTTGCTGCTGTCCATCGCTGCGCTGGCCATGGTCGCGACATCCTGCGGTCGCAGCGACGACAACTCCTCCAAGAAACCCGACAACAACGGGACCCAGACCCAGGACACCTCGGGTGGTAACGGGTCCGGCAAGTTCGCGGTCGACACGTCGGACTGCCCCGACAACGGGACCGACGGGATCAGCGGCGACACGATCACGCTCGCATCGTCGTTCCCCCAGTCGGGCCTCACCGCCGCGTTCTCCCAGATCTCGAAGGGCTACAAGGCCTACTTCGACAAGGTGAACGCTGACGGCGGCGTCGAGGTCGCAGGCAAGAAGTACAAGATCAAGGTCGTCGACAAGGACGACGAGTACAACGCGTCGAAGACGGTGTCGAACATCCGTGAGCTCGTCGGTACCGACGGCTCCAAGGCGTTCGCCGTGTTCAACGTGGTCGGCACTGCGAACAACCTCGCGATCCGCTCCGACCTCGGTGACAACTGCGTCCCGAACCTGTTCGCAGCGACCGGCTCGCCGGTGTGGGGCAACCCGAACTACCCGTGGACGACCGGCTCGACCCTCGCCCCCTACACGGTCGAGGCCTCGGCCTTCGCCGACTACCTGAAGGAGCACCAGCCGAAGGCGAAGGTGGCGATGCTCCTCCAGGACGACGACTACGGCAAGGCCTACGAGGAGGGCTTCAAGAAGGCGATCGAGGGAACCGACATCACGGTGGTCAAGACCGCCCAGTACACGACCGGTGCTTCCGACGTGGCCGCCCAGGTGACCGCCCTGGCCGCCAGCGGCGCGGACGTCTTCTTCGACGGCGGCACCCTGCTGGCCTGCCCGAACGCTCTGGAGAACGCCACCAAGTCGAACTGGAAGCGTGCGGTGACCTTCGTGTCCGGCACCTGCATCT
>JAGQSN010000170.1 GCA_020439555.1 Acidimicrobiales bacterium
GCGACGACGCCCCTGACGGAACGTTTCGGGGGATGGACCCGACGCAACCGTCGGATCGTGCTCGTCGCGGTGGCCGTGGTCGGTGCCGCCCCGATGGCGGTCGCCGTGGTCGCGCTCAGCCGGTTCACGTGGCACCCGATCGGCGACCTCGCCCAGGCGATGCTGCGCCAACTCAGCTTCTGGCACGACCCGCCACTCGTCGGGCCGGCCGGCCGCATCGGCACGTTCGCCCGCCAGGGCAACCATCCCGGCCCGGCGATGTTCTGGTTCACGTGGCCGCTGTGGCGGCTGCTCGGCCGCAGCGCCTGGGCGTACCAGGCGAGCGTCGCCGCCCTCGTGGTGGCGTCGTACGCGGCAGCGGTGATCGTCGCCCGGCGGGCACAGGGTTGGATGGTCGCCCTGTCGGTGGCGGTGGTCGGCGCCGTGCTGATGCGCTCCTACGGGGCGACGGCGCTCACCCAGCCGTGGAACCCGTACGTGCCGTTGATCCCGTTCCTGCTGTTCGTCGTCACCTGCTGGGCCGTGGCCCGGCGCCGTTGGGTGTTCCTGCCGTTGGCGGTGCTCGTCGGGTCGTTCTGCGTGCAGTGCCACGTCGGCTACGCGCCGACCGTCGCGGTCGGCATCGCCGTGGCGATGGTCCTGGCGCTGTTGCCGGACCCGCGGCGGGCGCTCTCGTCGTGGCGGCGGGTGCTCGCCTGGACGGCGGTCGCGGTGGTCGTCGGGGCGGCGATGTGGACCCCGCCGGTCATCGACCAGATCCGCCACGACCCCGGGAACTTCTCGATCCTGCTCCAGACCTACCGGGACCAGACGGCCGATGTCATCGGCTTCCGTTCGGGAACCCGGATCTGGTTGACGCAGTTGGACCCGTTCGGCAACTGGCTGTTCGGGACACGGTCGATCTCGACTTCCCCGCTGCCGGGGGCGCTGCTGCTGGTGGCGTGGGCGGGTTCGGTCGTCGTGGCATGGCGGCATCGCATCGGTGCGCTGCTGCGTCTCGACATCGTCCTGGCGGGTCAGCTCGCCTGCGCCTGGTTCTGGGCGATCCGCCTCGACTCGGAACGGTTCCTGTACCTGGTCGAGTGGTTCTGGGTGCTGACCGGTCTGCTCGTGTTCGCCACGGCGTGGGCGGCACGATCCGTGGCGTTGCGCAGAGGCTGGTCCGTCGGGTCGTCGGCAACGGCGGTCGCGGTCGCCGTCACCGTGCTGGTAGCGAGCACCGCGTCGTTCACCTGGTCAGCGGTCGGTGTCTCCCCGCCGGACATGCGCTACTCCCGAACCGTCGGCGCCCTGGCCCCGCCGGTGGCGGCGGCCCTGGACCGCTCCGACACGTACCTGATGACCTGGGTCGACCCGGACGCTCTCGGCGGCAACGGGTTCGGGCTGATGCTCGAACTGGAACGTCGCGGGTTCCACGTCGGCGCCGGGCCGTCGCGTTCGGCACCGGTCGAACCGCACCGGGTGCTCGAGGCCGGCCAGTACGACGCGGTGCTCACCGTCGTCAGCGGTGAGGCACAGATCGCGGCGGCCCGAAAGATCCCCGGCGCGAAGGAACTCGCCTTCGACGACCACCGCGACGCCGCGCAGAGAGCCGAGTACGACAGGCTGCGAACCGAGGTGATCGAAGAACTACGTGCACGTGGCCTCGGTGAAGTTGCCGACGGGATCCACGCCAGCATCTGGATCGGTCTCAACGATCCCCGGGTGACCGGCGCGCCGTTCGACAAGCTGGCCCGGATGCTCCAGATCGGTCAGGCGACAGCCGTGTTCGAATCGAAGCAGGACCTGGTCGGCCTGTGATCACCTCCCTACGTAACCGGATCGCCGCCCTCGACCCGGCGACACGCCGTTTCGTCGTCTGGACGACGGTCATCACCGTCGCCGCTCTCGCGTTCCGGCTCAGCCTCCTGAGCAACATCGCGGCCCGGAACCCCGACGGCGGCGACCCGCTCTACTACCACCTGCAAGCGAACTTCCTCGTCGAAGGTCACGGGTTCTCCGACCCGTTCCTGTGGCGTGAGACCGGTCGTTACGAACCGGTCGCGATCCACCCGCCGCTGTTCACGATGTGGCTGGCGATCGCTTCGGCCTTCGGCTTCAAGAGCTTCCTGGCTCACAAGGTCATGTCCTGCATCGCCGGTGCGCTGGCGGTCGCCGCGATCGGACTGTTCGCCCGCGAGTCAGGCGGCCGCGGCCGCCTCGGCGCTCGGGTCGGTCTCATCGCGGCGTTCCTCGCAGCCGTCTACCCGCCGTTGTGGTCGATCGACGGGCAACTCTGGCCGGAGGGCTTCTTCACGTTCACGGTCGCCGTGACCGCCTGGTGTGCGCTGCGTGCCTGGCGGGCCAGGACGCTCGGCTGGGCTGCGGCGACTGGTGTCTGGTTGGCTCTCGCCGCGCTCACCAGGGGCGAGGCGATCATCATGTCGGCCGTCCTCGTCGCCCCGATCCTGCTGCTGCGCGACCGGCGGTTCCGTCGCAATCTCGGACACCTCGCTGTCGCTGGTGCCGCCTGCGCGTTGGTGCTGGCACCGTGGATGATCCGCAACAGCCTCCGCTTCGAGTCCTTCGTCGCCCTGTCGACCAACAGCGACGAGGTGCTCGTCTACGCGAACAACCCGTACGCGTACGGCACCAAGGACGACGGGCGGTTCCTCGGGTTCTGGTTCTACCCGTGGCAGGATCAGCTCCGGGCCGAGATGGGCGGTGAACCACCCGGCGACGCCTCGCAACGGGCGAAGTTCTGGGGCGAACAGGGCCGGGCGTATGCCAAGGCCCATAAGGGGCGGTTGCCCGTCGTGCTAGCGGCGCGCCTAGGTCGAGGCTGGAACCTCTACGCGCCTTTCCAGAACGCCGCGTTCGACAAGATCGACGGCAAGTCCGAGACGATCAGCATCGCCGGCGTGTGGGCATGGTGGGCGGCGCTCGCCCTGTCGGTTCCCGGGGTCGTGCTGTTGCGGCGACGCAGGATGACCATCGTGCCGTTCGTGGGCCTCGCCGCGACCGTGTCGATCAGTTCGCTCTACGCGTACGGCGGGAACCGGTTCCGCACACCGCTCGACCTCGCGGCGCTCGTTCTTGCCGCCGTGGCGATCGAGGCGTTCGTGCGTCACGGCCGCCGACGTTTCGGGGGCGGAACATGACCGCGGTGGACCTGGACACGGTCGAAACCTCGGGGGAGTCCTCCGACGGCCGGCGCCGTTGGCGGATGCCGCACCCCGCCGACATCGTGTCGCTCGCGGTGATCGTCGCCGCGTTCGCTCTCCCGTTGCGCGGCCTGCTCCGCTACCAGGGCCCTCCGATGGAGGAGGGCTTCATGCTGGTGTTCCCCCAGGAGGTCCTCCGGGGACAGATACCGAACCGGGACTTCCTGCACCTGTACGGCCCCGGCAGCCTCTGGGTGC
>JAGQSN010000171.1 GCA_020439555.1 Acidimicrobiales bacterium
ATCGACAACCCCAACGCGCAGCGCACCTGCGGCTGCGGTTCGTCGTTCAGCTGAACGGGCGGTCCGAAGCCGTCGGCGCTGTGCGCCGCTGAACGTTCATCGGTAGGGTTCAGGGCAGCATCGTTCGCTTCGCGAGGGTGCTTCCTGTCAGGAGCCGGGCCTTCGGGTCCGGCTCCATGGGTTTTCGGACTCAGGCGAGTTGGACGGCCACGCCTGGTTCGCCCGGGGCGAAGGCGTCGGTCGTGGTCCGCAGGTCGATCGTGATGCCCTCGGCGGCGGCCGTCACCACCGCCTCTCCGAGCACGACCACCACGCCCGAGTCACGGCCGAGCTTGCGGAGGTCGGAGTGGAGGCGCCGCGCGCGGTTGGCGTCGAGACCTCCGTACAGGTCTCCGAGCACCAGCGGCCTGCGGGGGGCCACCGCGGGCGTGGTGTCGTCGGGCAGGTCTCCGACGGCGACACGCCAGCCCCGCACCCATGCTCGACGTCTATCCGCCACCGCCCGCTCGGCTGCCCTGACCGCAGGGTGATCGGCCAGGAGTTCGGCGACGGTCTCGTGTTGCGGGTCGAAGCGGGCGAGCACCCGATCGAGGTCCTCCGGTTCGACGTTCGGACCGGCGACACCGTGCCAGCGACGCAACGCCAGTTCGACGTCGTTCGCCCTGCCCGGGATCGAACGTCGACAGCTCTGGCGCACGTGGAGGTCGGTCAGGAGGTACACGAGGACGCCGAGGACGACCAGGGTCGGACCCGCCGCGACGTGACCTTCACAGGCCAGAACGGCTCCCAGCACGATGGTCGCGACGCCCACAACGCCCGCGGCGATTCGTGTCCTCGACCGTTGCGGTGGGGCACCCTTTCGGGCGCGGCGGAGAGCGTGTTCGGCGCCTTCGACGTCGGCGGCAGCACGCCTGATCGTGTCCGGGTGGATCGCGAGCGAGGTGTTGAGCGACCGTGCGAGGTTGTCCGCCACCCGTTCCCGTGTCCGCTCCAGGACGGCTTCGGCCCTACGCATCGCTTCGCCCAGCTTGGTGAGGTCGATCTGGCGGGGTTCGGCCGCCACGCCCAGGTGTTGGGAACGGAGGCGGTGTCCGACCGCCTCGCTGACCGCTGCTCCACCGATCGCCACGGTTCCGCCCAGTTGCTCGGCCAGCGCGCGTGCAGATTGCACCGGATCGCTGTCTCTGAGGACGATGAGGCCGTCGGCCTGGGTTAGGGGTCCGGCGGCCGGCTGCACGTCCGGCACGGTTCGAGCTCCTGGGAACGGGGCGGTCCCGGGAGCGGCCCCAGGACCACCTGTTTGTACACATTCCGTGCCATTGGTTCGCGGATGGTCACCGTCCGTGGGGTGCCGGCCCGGGAAGGTGGTCCCGTCAGCCAGGTCCGGCGGAGCGACGGATGGAGCCGTGTCGCCGAGGCCTCGTAGTCTCGGCGCGTGGGCGAGACCTCGGACGAACCGGTGCTGCTCTTCACGGTGGACGGTGTCGCGACGACCGTGCCCGACGACGGCGCTTCCCTGCTCGAGGTCCTGCGGGATCGCATCGGAGTCCACGGGCCGAAGGACGGCTGCAGCCCCCAGGGACAGTGCGGATGCTGCACCGTGCTGGTGGACGGCGCCCCCAGGGTCGCGTGCGTGACGCCCGCCCGTCGCGTCGCCGGCAAGGTCATAACTACCGTCGACGGTCTACCGGCGGATGTACGGCAGGGTTGGGCCGAGGCGCTGTGCGCGTCCGGTGGGAGCCAGTGCGGTTTCTGCACGCCCGGGATCGTGACGCGCCTCGCGGCTCTACGAGCGAAGACCGGCGGCACGGCCGACCATGCTCAGGTCCATAGAGCGCTGCAGGCCCATCTGTGCCGCTGCACGGGATGGCAGACGATCGTGGAGGCGTGGGACAACTTGGGTGTGTCCCCGCCGGCTCGGGATCTCGAAGCGGCGTCGCGTCGAGCGGCCATCGAAGGTCGGACTCCTCAACGGGTCGGACCCGAGGTCGCGCTCGGACGAGGTGGCTTCGCCGAGGACACAGCGCCGGAAGGAGCTCTCGTCGCGGTTCCGAACCCGACCGGCGGTTGGATCGTGGCCGAGACCCTCACCGAGGCGCGTCGACTTGCCGGGAAGGTGCAGGGGCGCCGGACCACGGTGAACGCAGAGCCGCCGATCGGCATGCCGGAGGGCGACTGGGTTGCGACCCTTCGCACGTCATGGGTGGAGCCGGCCTATCTCGAGGCCGATGCGACGTGGTGCGAACCGGGCGGTGAACCGGCCTCGCTCCTGGCGAACGGGGGCGCTTTCGGGGGCAAGCTCGACAGCCCGGTCGGTGAAGTCGCCCGGCGCCTCGCCGACGAACACGGGCGTCCCGTGAGAGTCCTGTGGTCTCGTGAGGACGTCGTCCGCCACGGACCGAAACGTCCTCCGCTGGCCGCCGGTGTACGGCCGGACGGAACCGGCGTGATCCGCGTCGCCCGTACCCCGGGCATCGTCGATGCGATCGTTGCGTACGCTCCCGGGTTCACGGTCGAGGAGGTGGACGTGCCGGGCCCGCCGACCTCGTCGAAGCTGAGAGCCGCAGGCTGGGCCGAAGCGGCGATGCTGCTCGCCGCGGCCGGTGGCGCCCAGGAGGTCGTGTCACCGGACGGTGGCAGGGCCTCCGCTCGGATCGAAGGCGGTCGGATCCTCGTCACCGTCGAGGCAGGAACGGTTCTCGACGAGATCGTGCTCCGGTCCTACGCGGTGGGAGCCGCACACATGGCCTTCGGCTGGGTCACGAGCGAGGGCCTCGCCGTGGACGCCGACGGCGCGGTCGGGGACCTGACGATCAGGTCCTTCGGTGTCCCTCGCGCCGTCGACACACCACTCATCGAGGTCGACGTGGTCGACGGGCAAGGACCGGCGGTGAACGGTTCGGATGCCGTCTTCACCGCAGTCGCGGCGGCGGTTTGGCTCCACAAGGGCACCCCTGAACGTCTTCCCGCCGGCATGGGGCTCTGAGCGGGCGACGGCCGGTCGCTCGACGGTGCCGGTTCGCGCGAAGGTCTGCGGAGGCATTCGCCGCCGAGTCGATCGATCCAGCGAGGAGTCGAGATGTCGAATCTGAACGGACTTCCCTACACGCCTGCGGTCGCGGTCGACGGTTGGGTCATCGTGTCCGGCCAACTCGGTGTACGGGACGGGGTGCTCGTCGAGGACTTCGCCGGTGAGGTGCGCCAGGTGATCGCGAACCTGAGGGACCGGTTGGTCGAACACGGCATGGACCTCGGCCACGTGGTGAAGACGACGTGTTTCCTCGCCGACATCGACCAGTTCGGTGAGTTCAACGAGATCTACGCGGAGTCGTTCCCGGAGCCTCGGCCGGCACGGTCGACCGTCGAGGTGGCACGGCTCCCGATCGGCGCGAACGTGGAGATCGAGGCCTTGGCGCACCGCGACAGGACGTGAGAGGGGCGGGACCCAACGGGTCCCGCCCCTCTCCGACGAATCAGAGTCGGTGGTTCGCCCAGGTCAGATGACCCGGACGGACTGGGCCTGTTCGCCCTTCTCGGTCGTGGTGAGCTCGAACTCCACCTGCTGACCCTCTTCCAGGTTCCGGAAGCCGGTCATGTCGATCGCGGAGTGGTGCACGAACACGTCGCTTCCGCCCTCACGCGCGATGAACCCGAAGCCCTTCTCTGCGCTGAACCATTTGACGGTACCGGTAGGCATCTGCCCCATCCTTCCTGCGGGGCACTGCTGGGACGCCGAACCCGCTACTTGTGTAGCGCGGCAACGTAGCCGATATCCGACCGAACTGCTCGGGATGGTCGCTTCGGCGTCCTTGCGGCACGCCGAAACAGATCAGCGGTTGGTCTCCAACAGCTCGCTGCCTTCGTGGCTGCGGTCGACGTCGTCGTTCAGGGCGAAGCCGAGAAGAGCGGCTCCCACGCCGCCGCTCATCAGCACTGCGACGGGGAGGGCGACCACGAGTACGGCAACGATGATGATCGGTCCGAGCATGGGCACATCTTCGCCTGTGCGGTCAGGCGTTGCCAACCACCCGGAACGGTCGGGTGAGCGGCTAGGCGCTCCAGCGGGACTGGCCGAACCGGTAGCCGACGGAGCGCACCGTCGAGATCAGGTTCGCGTGCTCCTCGCCGAGCTTGGCCCGCAGCCGCCGGACGTGGACGTCGACTGTGCGGGCGCCCCCGTAGTACTCGTAGCCCCAGACCCTGCTCAGCAGCGTCTCCCTGGTGAAGACCTTGCCGGGGTGCTGGGCGAGGAACTTCAACAGCTCGTACTCCATGTAGGTCAGGTCGATCGGTGCCCCGTCGATGGCGGCCTGGTAGGTCTCCAGATTGAGCACCAGCCCTCCGTACTCGACCAGCTCCGGCGTTGCACCCGTACCGCCTCGCCAGAAGAGGTGCCGGAGACGGGCCTCCAGTTCACGCGGGTGGAACGGGTCGACGCAGAAGTCGTCGTAGATCTCGTCGCGGAGTTCGAGTTCGTCTAGGCGGTTCCCGCCGATTAGGAGGAGAAGCGGTTCGACGATTACGTCGGACTTCCTGATGGCGCGGGCGACGGCCCACGCCGCCTCGGACTGGTCGCCGACGACGATGACGGCTCCGCCCCAACCGTCGTCGGGCGTCTCGCTCAGCGCCGCGCGCTCGTCGGCCACCGGCTTCCACGGGTAACCGGAGAGGTCGAGCAGGCGCGCCAGTTCCGCCGGGGGCGGATCGGGGAAGACGAGCAGGGGCTCCATGGTCACCAGGTGGGGAGGTAGCGGACCAGCTCGAACGGTGTGACCTGGGTCTTGTAGTCGAACCATTCGGAACGCTTGTTGCGCAGGAACCATTCGAAGATGTGATCGCCGAGGGTCTCGCGCACCAGATCAGAGCCTTCCATGGCGTCGAGGGCCTCCGCCAGGGACTGGGGCAGGGCGGCAACACCGATCTCGGCTGCTGCTCGCTCCCGATGTGACAGTTCCAGGTAGCTGCTCGCCTCCTCGGGAAGTTCGAGACCCCGCCGAACCCCGTCGAGACCGGCTGCGAGCAGGAGCGCGAACGTCAGGTACGGGTTGCAGGCCGGATCGGGGGAGCGGTACTCGATGCGGACGGACTCCTCGCGTCCGGCCCTGGTCTCCGGGACACGGACCAGGGCTGCCCTGTGGTGGCGTGCCCAGGTGATCGTCGAGGGGGCCTCGGTGCCGACGACGAGCCGCTTGTAGCTGTTGACGAGCTGGTTCGTGACGGCGGTGATCTCGGCCGCGTGGGCGAGCAGACCGGCGACGAACGAACGGCCGACCACGGACAGCAGGTACGGGTCGTCCGGGTCGTGGAAGGCGTTCTGGTCGTCCTTGAACAGCGACAGGTGCGAGTGCATCCCCGAACCTTGGAAGTCCGCCAGCGGCTTGGGCATGAACGTTGCGTGCACACCCTGCTCCGCGGCGGTCTCCCGGACGACGAGGCGCAGGGTCATCACGTTGTCTGCCATGGTGAGTGCGTCGGTGTGGCGCAGGTCGATCTCGTGCTGGCTCGGGCTGTCCTCGTGGAACGAGTACTCGACGGGGATGCCCATCGACTCGACGTGCTGGATCGTGCGGCGTCGCAGACCGGTCGACACGTCGTCGGTGGTGAGGTCGAAGTACGAGCCACGGTCGAGAGGTTCGAGGTTCGTCGGATCGTTGTTCCGGAAGTAGAAGTACTCGACCTCGGGTGCGACGAAGAACGAGTAGCCCTCGGCCCGGGCGGCGTCCAGGTTGCGGCGCAGCACCTGGCGGGGGTCGCCGGCGAACGGCTCCCCGGACAGGGTCGCCAGGTCGCAGAACATCCGGGCGGACGTTTCGCCCTTGCGGTCCCACGGCAGGATCTCGAAGGTCGCTGCATCGGGTCGGGCGAGTACGTCGCTCTCCTGGATGCGGCTGTAGCCGTCGATGGCGGAGCCGTCGAACTGCATGCCCTCCTCGAAGGCACCTTCCAGCTCGGCCGGCGAGACCGCGAAGGACTTGAGCTGGCCCAGGACGTCGGTGAACCACAGGCGCACGAAGCGAACGCCTCGCTCCTCGACGGTCCGCAACACGTATTCGATCTGCCGGTCCACGCAGCAATCCTGAAGGGGCGAGAGGTGTCCGAGCAACCCGACCGGATCGGGTTCACACGCCGTTCACATTTGCGAAACGATGTCGCGCGGGGCGATCCGTATCGTGCCCATCACACCGAGGCCGACTGCCGCGCCAGGCAGGGCAGAGATTGGGAGACACGATGGTGTTCAAGGCTGAGTACATCTGGATCGACGGCACGGAGCCGACGGCCCGCCTTCGTTCGAAGACGAAGATCCTCGACGACAAGCTCAAGGGTGCAGACGCCTCGGCGCTGCCGATCTGGGGCTTCGACGGGTCGAGCACGAACCAGGCCCCGGGCGACAACTCCGACTGCGTGTTGCGTCCCGTTGCTGTCTTCGCGGATCCGATCCGCGGCGGCGACGACATCCTCGTCATGAACGAGGTCCTCCTCGTCGACATGACGCCGCACCCGACCAACAGCCGAGCTGCATGCGCCGAGGTCGCCGAGAAGTTCGCCTCGTTCGAGCCGTGGTTCGGCATCGAGCAGGAGTACACCTTCTTCAAGGACGGTCGGCCGCTCGGGTTCCCCGTCGGCGGCTTCCCCGCCCCGCAGGGCTTCTACTACTGCGGTGTCGGCGCCGACGAGGTCTTCGGCCGTGACGTCGTCGAGGCCCACCTCGAGGCGTGCATCGACGCCGGCATCGCCGTGTCGGGCATCAACGCCGAGGTCATGCCCGGCCAGTGGGAGTTCCAGGTGGGCCCCGGTGGTCCGCTGGAGATCTCCGACCAGCTCTGGGTCGCCCGGTGGCTGCTCTACCGGATCGCCGAGGAGTTCGGCATCTCGGCGACCGTTGCCGCCAAGCCGGTGAAGGGCGACTGGAACGGCGCCGGCTGCCACACCAACTTCTCGACCAACGAGATGCGCGAGGGCTACGACGCGATCATCGCCGCCTGCGAGGCCCTCGGCGCCAAGGCCGACGAGCACGTCCGCAACTACGGTGCCGGAATCGAGGAGCGCCTCACCGGTTCGCACGAGACCGCCCCGTGGACCGAGTACTCCTACGGCGTCTCGAACCGTGGTGCCTCGGTGCGCATCCCGTGGCAGGTCGAGGTCGACAAGAAGGGCTACATCGAGGACCGGCGCCCGAACGCCAACATGGACCCCTACGTGGTGACCCGTCTCATCACCGACACGGTCTGCTCGGCAGCCCTCTGATAGCTGCGGGTCCGCCCGCATCACATCGGACCTTGACGAGGGTCGGATCCGGAAGCCCCGGGTCCGACCCTCGTCGCGTCCTCGGACAGGCCCGGTCCGGACGTGGCGGTGGACGGAACGGCCATGAACCGTGTCGACGTCGTGCATGGGGTCCAAGCGGGACCGAACGACCTCGGCCGACGGGTTCAGGATCTCCTCGTGTGGACCGTCGCGAGGAACGCGCTGCCGCTGAACGCCGCGAGCGTCGAAGCGACGAGGATTCCCACCTTCGCCTCCTGGATCAGCGCCGGGTCGGTGAAGGCGAGTTCGGTGACGAAGAGCGACACCGTGAAGCCGATCCCGGTGAGGAGGGCACCGCCCACCAGGTGGGTCGAGGTGACCCCGGCAGGCAAGGCACCGATGCCTGTCCGGCGGGCGAGCCAGGCCCCTCCGCCGACGCCGATCGCCTTGCCCACGACCAGGCCGACCACGACACCGATCGCGACGGGACTGCCGGCGTGGTCGAGAGCGCCGTCGAGGGGGACCGCTGCGTTGGCGAGAGCGAACAGCGGGAGGACGAGGAACGAAGACCACGGCCCGACCAGGTGTTCGACCCGTTCGACGACCGAGGGCCGGTGCTCCGACGGCGGGCGAGCCGGCGCGGCGAGTCCCATCGCCACCCCCGCGATCGTCGGATGCACGCCCGAGCGCAGCAGGCAGTACCAGAGGCCGACGCCGAGCAGCACGAACGGGACGTGCCCGATCCCGTTCGGACCGGCGCTCCACAACGCCCGGCGTCGGAGCACGAGCACTCCGGTGAACACGCCGACGGCTGCGAGCAACCAGGCCACGGCGAGCCGGTCCGTGTAGAAGATCGCGATCACCAGGATCGCTCCCAGGTCGTCGACCACCGCGGCGGTGAGGAGGAAGAGGCGCAGGCCCGACGGCACCCTTCGGCCGAGCAGTGCGACCACGCCGAGCACGAAGGCGATGTCGGTCGCCATCGG
>JAGQSN010000172.1:0-2655 GCA_020439555.1 Acidimicrobiales bacterium
GTCGAAGCGGATCATCGACGCGCCGCCGACCGGGGTTGTCTCGCTGTTGGAGACGTAGATCCAGCCTCCGGTGCCGGGATCCGCGAAACAAGCGCCGCCGTCGGGGTTGGGGTGCCAGGTGTAGCCGGTCCCCGCCACGACCTCGCCGGTCGTCGCGATGACCCGGGAGGTGAACCCGTCGAGCAGCATCAACCCGTTCTCGTCCGGCGGGTTCAGTCCGCCGAACGGCAGGGACGTGAGACCGAAGTCCTCGGGCACGTCAGGGATGCACGCCGATAGGAATCCGGCCCCCGACATCGCTATGCCGCCGGCGGTCATGGCTCGAAGGAACTGACGACGATCCATGGTTCCGACCTCCTCGAGGTGCTACTTCGAACTGCTTCCCTGGCCGGGAACGTCGAGAGGCGTCCTCACGGTCGGTGGCGAACCTTGGCCGTTCGTCACGTTACGTGAAGTGGTGTCCATGGGCAAGCAATCTGTGGTTGCCTGATTCAGAATCCACCGACGAACCGGAGCCCGAGATGGCCGATGCCTTGCCCGAAAACCTGATCCCCGGGGCCGAGCCGTTGTCCTTCGACTCCGGTGGCCCCGCCGGTGCGCTCGTCCTGCACGGTTTCACGGGCAATCCCGGTTCGATGCGAGGCATCGCCGACGCGCTCGTCGCGGCCGGGTTCAGCGTCGAGATGCCGTTGCTCCCAGGGCACGGGACCGTGGTGCAGGACATGATCCCGACCGGCTTCGAGGACTGGCTCGGCGCGGCAGAGGCCGCCTACCAGCGCTTGTCCGCACGCTGCGACAAGGTGGTGATCGTGGGTCTGTCGATGGGCGGCGCACTTACGGCGTGGCTCGGTGGGGATCACCCCGAGGCCGCCGGTCTCGTGTGCATCAACGCCATCGTCAGCGAACCGGAGGGGATGCGGGCGTTCGTGGAGGAGTTGCTGGCCGGCGGAACGGAACTCATGGACGGGATCGGTTCGGACATCGCGAAGGAAGGTGTCGTCGAGTCCGCGTACCCGGAGACGCCCGTGCGGCCGTTGCTGTCGATGATCGAGGCCGCGTCCGGGCTCGACGAGCGACTCGGACGCATCACCAGTCCGCTGTTGGTGATCAACAGCCCGCAGGACCACGTAGTGCCACCCGTGAACTCCGACATCCTCGCGGCACGGGCCGCGGGTCCCGTCGAGCGGATCAGCGCCGAGCGCAGCTTCCACGTAGCGACCATGGACCACGACAAGGAGATGATCGAGGAAGCGGTCGTGGCCTTCGCCACCAAGGTCACCCAAGCCTGACCTGCGAGCCGGCGGAACCCGCGCCCGTCGAGGTCCGACTCGGCGAGTGCCGACAGCCACGCTGAGCAGGCGGTTGGTTCCCGTCGTCCGGGGTGGCCGTAGCATCGCTGAGCGGTGCCCCAGAAGATCACCCGTGACGACGTCGCCCACGTCGCCGCTCTGGCTCGTCTGCGCATCGACGACGAGCATCTGGACCTCTTCACCGGCCAGTTGGCGGCGATCCTCGAACACGCCGAGGACGTCGAGGCGCTCGACCTCGAAGGCGTGGCCCCCACGTCGCACCCCTTCGACCTCGGAAACGTGTGGCGCGAGGACCAGCCGGCACCGACGCTGACCAACGAAGAAGCACTCGCCGGAGCGCCACGGGCCGAGGCCGGTCGTTTCCGGGTCCCGACGATCCTGGGTGAGGCACCGTGAGCGGCGCCGGTCGGACCGCAGTCGACATCGCAGCAGGAGTGGCAGCCGGAGAGCTGTCGGCGGTCGAGGTGACCCAGGCGCATCTGGACCGGATCGCCACCCACGAAGGCGACCTGCACGCCTTCAACGAGGTCACCGCCGAGCGTGCCACCGACCGCGCCCGGACCATCGACGAGGCCATCGCTGCCGGACGGTCCGTCGGGCCGCTCGCTGGGGTGCCGATCGCGGTGAAGGACAATCTCGCCACGAAAGGCGTCGCCACGACGTGCTCGTCGCGGATTCTCGAAGGCTGGGTGCCGCCGTACGACGCGACCGTCGTCCAACGGATCGAGGCCGCCGGTGCCGTGATCGTCGGCAAGACGAACCTGGACGAGTTCGCGATGGGATCGAGCACCGAGAACTCGGCGTTCGGTCCGACCCGGAACCCGGTCCGCACCGACCGCGTACCGGGCGGTTCCTCCGGAGGGTCGGCAGCGGCCGTCGCTGCGGACTTCGCACCCTTGTCGCTCGGTTCGGACACCGGCGGGTCGATCCGCCAACCCGCCGCGTTCTGCGGGGTCGTCGGCGTGAAGCCGACCTACGGCCTCGTCAGCCGCTACGGGCTCGTGGCGTTCGCGTCGTCGCTCGACCAGGTCGGTCCGTTCGCGAACACCGTCGCGGACGCGGCGCTGCTCCTCGACGTGATCGCCGGCCCCGACCCGGCGGACGCCACGTCGATCCCACGGGCCCCCGAAGCGGTGACGCCCCGACTCGGCGACGGCGTTTCGGGCCTGCGCGTCGGCGTGGTCACCGAACTGCTCGGCGAAGGGATCGCTCCCGACGTGGCGGCCCGGACACGTGAGGCCGCCGAAGCGTTGAGCGCAGCTGGAGCCGAAGTGGGGGAGGTGTCGGTTCCGGCGGTCACCTACGGCCTGTCCGCCTACTACCTGATCGCCCCGGCGGAGGCGTC
>JAGQSN010000172.1:2746-5058 GCA_020439555.1 Acidimicrobiales bacterium
GAGGTGAAGCGGCGCATCATGCTCGGCACCTACGCACTGTCGGCCGGCTACTACGACGCCTTCTACGGCAAGGCCCAGAAGGTCCGGACCCTCATCAGCCGCGACTTCGCCGCCGCCTACGAGAACTTCGACGTGCTCCTGTCGCCGACGGCGCCGACGACGGCCTTCGAACTCGGCGCCATCGCGGATCCGTTGACCATGTACCTCAACGACATCTGCACGATCCCGACCAACCTCGCCGGTCACGCAGCGATGTCGGTCCCGTTCGGGACCGGCGACGACGGCCTGCCCGTGGGGGTACAGGTGCTGGCCCCGGCACTCGGCGAGGTGCCGATGTTCCGGGCCGCGGCTGTGCTCGAAGCCGCAGCCCCCGCGGCCGCGAACTTCCAGATCTCAGCCACCGCAGGGAGCGATCGATGAACACGACCGACACCCGTGTGCCGACCGATTCGCTCGGCAACCCGATCACCGTCGCCGACAGCGACGACGTGCTCGTCGTCGAAGCCTCCGACGGTTCCCGTTGGGAACTCGTCTGTGGACTGGAGGTCCACGCGGAGCTGGCGACGGTCACCAAGATGTTCTCGGGCGCACCGAACAGCTTCGGTGACGAGCCGAACACGAACGTCGACCCGGTCACGCTCGGCCTTCCCGGGACCCTGCCCGTCGTGAACCACAAGGCCGTGGAGCTGGCGATCCGCTTCGGTTCCGCCATCGGTGCCGACATCAGGCGGTCCGTGTTCAGCCGGAAGAACTACTTCTACCCGGACATGCCGAAGAACTTCCAGATCTCCCAGTACGACCTGCCGATCGTCGTCGGCGGTGGTCTGGAGCTCCCGGGCGGGCACTTCGTGGGGATCGAGCGGGCGCACCTGGAGGAGGACACCGGCAAGTCGACCCACGTCGGTGGTGACGGCCGCATCGCCGGGGCCGACCACTCGCTCGTCGACTACAACCGGGCCGGGGTGCCGCTCCTGGAGATCGTGTCGCGGCCTCACGTCCGCTCCGCCGAGCAGGCACGCCAGTACGTCGCCGAACTGCGGGCGATCCTCGTCGCCTGCGGCGTGTCGGACGGGAAGATGGAGGAGGGTTCGCTGCGCGTCGACGCCAACATCTCGGTCCGACCCGTCGGGACCGACGAACTGCGCACCCGCTGCGAGATCAAGAACGTCAACTCCCTGCGTTCGCTGGTGAAGGCGATCGAGTTCGAGGCTGCCCGCCAGGCGGACCTGCACGCCGCCGGGGAACCCGTCGTCCAGTCGACACGTGGCTGGGACGAGGCGACCGGCACCACGGTGCTGATGCGCACGAAGGAGGACGCTGACGACTACCGCTACTTCCCCGAACCAGACCTCGTGCCGGTCGACCCGGATCCCGCCTGGGTCGCCGAGATCGCCGCGGCGCTGCCGATGCTTCCCGCCGCACGACGGCACCGCCTGGCCGACCGTTGCGGGATCGACGCGACCGACGAGTCCGTCGTCGCCGTCGTGGACCGCGGTCAGGACGACCAGGCCGTCGCCGCGATGGACGCCGGGGCGGATCCGGCGCGCGTGCTCGTGCACGTGACCCAGAACCTCGCCGGGGACGGGGGAGCGGACCTGGCACCCGAACGGCTGGCGGACCTGGTCCGCATGGAGACCGCCGGCGAGCTCACCGCAACCCAGGCCAAGCAGGTGCTGGCGGAACTGGTCGCCGACCCGAACGTGACAGCCGCGGAGGTCGCCGCCGCGAAGGGCTTCGAGGCGATGGACACCGCTGCCCTGGAGGCCGTCGTCGACGAGGTGATCGCCGCGAACCCCGACGAGTGGGCCACGTTCACCGGGGGAGACCCGAAGGCGAGAGGCAAGCTGACCGGCTTCTTCATCGGCCAGGTCATGAAGGCGACGAAGGGTCAGGCCGACGGCAAGGTCGCCACACAGATCCTCAACCAGCGCGCCGACGGCTGACGCCCGGTCGAGCCGGGCCCGGTGGGGCCGCCGTCGAATGGGTCGCTCCGTGGGGGCACCGGTAGCGTTGTGGTGTCCCCATGGAGAACGTTGTCAGGTTCCGTGGCGCGATCTGCCTCCTCGGTCGCTTCCCCGCCCTGGCCGGTGTCGACCTCGACGTATCGGCCGGTGAGATCGTCCTGTTGCAGGGGCCGAACGGCGCCGGCAAGACCACGGTGCTGCGCGCCTGCGCGGGTCTCGTTCCCGTCGTCGACGGTGAGGCGACGGTTCTCGGGGTGGACCTGCGCACCGATCACCGCGCGGTTCGCGGATCGGTGGGTCTGCTCGGACACGCGAGCGGCCTCTACGAGGACCTGACCGTCGCCGACA
>JAGQSN010000173.1 GCA_020439555.1 Acidimicrobiales bacterium
CCTACGGCATGCACTGGTGCGCGAACGTCGTCGCGGGGCGCGAGGGAACAGCCGCCGCTGTGCTGCTACGTGCGGCTTCGCCGGTGACCGGCCTGGAGGCGATGCGGGAGGCCCGCAAGGCAGCCCGACGTGACGTCGACCTGATGAACGGTCCGGCGAAGCTCTGCCAGGCACTCGGCATCGACCGCAGTCAGAATGGCATCGACGTCTGCGCTCCCCGCGCCGCGGTCACCTTCCGAGACGACGGGGTGGCACCACCGGGCGAGCCCGCCATCGGACCGAGGGTCGGTATCTCCGCTGCGAAGGAGCACCCGTGGCGCTTCTCGGTCTCCGGTGACCCGAACCGATCCCGTCCCTGGGACTAGTCGGGCTGCTTCCGGGCTGGGTCAGCCGACGTCGCCCGGCGGTGCGCAATCGGGCATGTCGTTCACGTCGGCGAACGTCTTGAGGGTGTCGTCGACCCCACGGTGCAGGCGCTCGTTCTCCGTGATCTCGAACACCGCACCCGGGTCCGTCGCCACCGCATCGGCGTAGCGGGCACGGTCCTTCAGGTACACACGCCAGTCGTTGAACCAATGGTCCAGGACCTCCCGATCCTTCGGATCGGTCGGAGCAGACGCCTCGAGGTCGTCGACCATCTTGGACAGCACGGCATCAGCGGCCCGGACGTTCTTCGCCCGTTCAGCCGGAGTGGGCGTCTCGGCGGCGCTCGGGATCTCGTCGAGGTCGTCCAGCATCCGTTGGCATCGGTCGACCGCTGTGGAGACCCAGGCCCTGTCAGCCAGCCGGTCAGGGTTCGCCTTCTTCGGCCCACCCGTGAAGATCCACGCCCAGAACGCCACCATCGCCAGGAACGCGAGAACCGCCAGTATCCGACCGATGCTCCAACGCATCGCGAGTGGCTCGTCGACCTCGGGGGAGAGGGTGTCGGGCATCGGTCCAGCCTCGCCGAGCAACCCGGTCCACTCCAAACGACCCGATACGATTTTGGCCTGTCGCCGACAGGGCTAGGACGATGGGGTCATGACCGATCGGACCCTTCTGGACGACCTGGAGGCTCGTGGCCTGGTGCAGGAGTGCACGGACCGCGACGGCCTCGCCGCACGCCTCGCCGAAGGACCCACGACGCTCTACTACGGCTGCGACCCCACGGCTTCGAGCCTCCACGTCGGCAACCTGATCGGACTGCTGGTGCTGCGCCGGTTCCAGGATGCGGGCCACCGGCCGTTCGCGCTCGTCGGTGGCGCCACGGGAATGATCGGCGACCCGAGCGGCCGTTCCGAGGAACGCAACCTCCTCGACGCCGAGACCCTCGAATCCAACGTGGCGGCCATCAAGGCCCAGGTCAGTCGAATCGTGGACCTCGGTGGTTCCGGCCCGACAGCCGGGCGCCTGGTCGACAACCGGGACTGGACCGGCAACGTCACGTTCCTCGACTTCCTCCGCGACGTCGGTAAGCACGTCACGGTGAACACGATGCTCGCCCGCGAATCCGTGAAGCAGCGACTCGCCTCCGAGCACGGAATCTCCTTCACCGAGTTCTCCTACATGCTTCTCCAAGCGCACGACTTCCTGCGGCTCGAAGCTGAACACGGCGTCCAACTCCAGATCGGCGGATCCGACCAGCTCGGCAACATGATCGGCGGTGTCGACCTGATCCGACGTGTGCGTTCCAGGCCGGCCTGGGTTCTCGCCTGGCCCCTGCTGACCGCCCCTGACGGCACCAAGCTCGGCAAGACGACCGGTGCGCGGATCTGGCTGGACCCGGAACGTACGAGCCCATACCGGTTCTTCCAACACTGGATGTCCGTAGACGACCGGCAGGTCGGGGAGTTCCTGGCCAAGTTCACGTTGCTGCCTCTCGGTGAGATCGCCGAGATCGTGTCCGACCACGAAACCGATCCTGGGGCGCGTCGGGCACACCGCGTTCTCGCCCGAGAGGCAACGACGCTGGTGCACGGTGCAGCGGAGGCGTCCGCAGCAGAGGCCGCCTCCGCCATCCTCTTCGGCGCACCGCTGGACGACGCGCCCCCCGAAGCCCTCGAGGCGGTCGCCCGGGAGGTGCCGACCACCGTCGTGGCCAGGTCGGACCTGGAGGCCGGCCTCGACCTGATCGACGTCCTCGCTGCCGACGGCATGCTCGCCGCGTCGAAGGGCGAAGCGCGACGGGCCGTGGCCCAAGGTGGCGTCTACGTGAACGGCAGCCGCGCTGAAGAAGGCCGAATCATCGGGACGGACGATCTGCTCCATGGTCGTTGGACGGTGCTGCGCAAGGGCAAGAAGGCCTACGCAGTGCTGGACGCAGGGAGCTGATCCGGGCCGGTTCGGGCCACGTTCACCCGGCTGTCACCCACGTCACAGCAACGTGATTTGGAACCGGTTGGGCCCGCGGCCTACGTTGACCGAGTCCCGCACGGGGCCAACGGATCGAGAAGCCCGCCGGGTTGACACGATCCGACCAGGCCTCTAAGGTGACAACCCGCCTCGCACGGCCGAAACGGACGAGCGAAGCGACCAGGCAGCAACGAGACCCACGGGTCCGACTGCCTCAGCGGCCCCCACGGGGGTGAGCGCACCTTGAGAACGGAATAGAGGACGAAAAAGCGAATGCGGGCGACCGCTGACGCCTCCGCAAGGGGACATCAGTGGCCGTTACAAAATGAATTACGCATCGGACAATGAACCACGTCAAGTGGTTTGGACTGATGCCAGTCACCGACGAGGTTCAGGCCTCTAGGTGGCTCTCCGATTTGAGGTGAGTCCATCGGCTTCGGCCGGCGGGCTCGCTGATGATCTCGATGGAGAGTTTGATCCTGGCTCAGGACGAACGCTGGCGGCGTGCCGAACACATGCAAGTCGAACGAGGTCCATGGGAGCTTGCTCCCGG
>JAGQSN010000174.1 GCA_020439555.1 Acidimicrobiales bacterium
GGTTGGGTCCGGTCCCTCAGCGAGCGCAGCGAGTCGAAATGCCGGCCGTCGCGAATCACATTGGGCCGCCGGATCGGGCGGCCGTAGCCTTGTGCCCATGCGCGTAGGGATCGTGGGAGCAACAGGTCAGGTCGGCGGTGTGATGAGG
This sequence comes from Acidimicrobiales bacterium, assembly GCA_020439555.1. Classification (GTDB taxonomy): domain Bacteria; phylum Actinomycetota; class Acidimicrobiia; order Acidimicrobiales; family Iamiaceae; genus Aquihabitans. The sequence goes on from JAGQSN010000174.1 coordinate 149, forward strand.
GATGTGCTCGTCGAGCGGTCCTTCCCGATCGACGAGCTGCGACTCTTCGCGTCAGCGCGTTCGGCCGGATCGAAGATCACCGTCGGAGAGAGCGAGATCACCGTGGAGGATGCGGCGACCGCCGACTTCACCGGCTTGGACGTCGTGCTCTTCTCCGCGGGTGGTGCGACATCGAAGGAGCTCGCCCCGAAGGTCGCGGCCGCCGGCGCGGTCGTCATCGACAACTCCTCGGCCTGGCGCATGGACCCCGACGTCCCGCTCGTCGTTGCCGAGGTGAACGGGCATGCGATCGCGAACCGGCCGAAGGGGATCGTCGCCAACCCGAACTGCACGACCATGGCAGCGATGCCCGTCCTCGGGGCATTGCACCGCCAGAAGGGCCTCCGCTCCATGGTGGTCTCGACGTACCAGGCGGTGTCCGGCGGCGGTCTCGCCGGGGTCGCCGAACTCGACGAGCAGGTTCGCAAGGTCGCCGACGGAGCGGCCGCGCTCACCTTCGACGGTCAGGCCGTCGAGTTCCCCGCACCGACGAAGTTCGTCGCCCCGATCGCGTTCAATGTCCTGCCGATGGCCGGCAGCATCGTCGACGACGGCCTCGAGGAGACCGACGAGGAACAGAAGCTCCGCAACGAGACCCGCAAGATCCTCGACATTCCCGGCCTGAAGGTTTCCGGCACGTGCGTGCGGGTGCCCGTGTTTACCGGCCACTCGCTGTCGATCAACGCCTCCTTCGAACAGCCCGTGACGCCTGATGAGGCTCGCCAGATCCTGGCGATGGCCCCGGGGGTGGTGCTCGCCGACGTGCCGACCCCGCTCATGGCCGCCGGTCAGGACCCGACGTACGTGGGGCGCATCCGAGTCGACGAGACGATGGAGAACGGCCTCGCGCTGTTCCTGTCCAACGACAACCTCCGCAAGGGCGCCGCGCTGAACGCGGTGCAGTTGGCGGAACTCGTAGCGGCGGAGCGCTGAACGACCGGTCCGTTCTCCGGTATCGGAACGACGAGCAACCGTGGACATCGCCGCATTCCAGGACGTGATCGCCCGCACCTACGGCGAGCGCGACCGTGAGCGGGGCCAGGCGGCGACGGTCGCGTGGCTTTGTGAGGAACTCGGCGAGCTCGCACAGGCGGTGCGCAAGGGGACCGTCGAAGAGCAGCGTCACGAACTGGGCGACGTGTTCGCCTGGCTGGCGTCCCTGGCCCACCAACTCGACCTTTCACTCGAGGAGGCAGCAGGTCGCTACGCGGACGGGTGCCCGCGATGCGTGGCCAGTCCGTGCGCCTGTCCTTGATGCCACCCCTACGATGCGTCCCGTGGCAGCGGACGGTTTGGGTGGACTGATCGGCAAGGCGGCGAAGGCCGTTCGTACGGCGGTCGGGTCGTCGAAGACGCGGAACGACGATCACGCCGGTACGGACGGCGTGGCGGTGGCGTACGCGCCCGAGCGGGACGGTGATGCTGATCCCGGTGAGGTCGTCTGGACGTGGGTGCCCTACGAGGACGACCCGACCCAGGGCAAGGACCGCCCGGTACTCGTCCTCGGATGGGACGGCCCGCGGCTCGCCTGCGTGCAGTTGTCGAGCAAGGACCACGACGGTCGCCGGGACGAGGACGACTGGGTCCCGGTCGGAACCGGAGCCTGGGACGGCCGTGGACGGCCGAGTTTCGCCGACGCATCCCGTCTCCTGCGCGTCGAGCCCTCCGCCGTCCGGCGCGAAGGCGCCGCCTTGCCTCGGGAACGCTTCGATGCAGTCCTCTCGCGCGTCGAACTGATTCACGACTGGAAGCGGTGACCTGCGGGTTCACCGGAGCCTGAGGGCTATTCCTCAGGATGATTATCGAGCAGGCCGCAGAAGCGATGATGCCCCCGCCTCAATCCGGGGCGGGATCCGGAGAGGCGGGGGCACCACGCAGATGGTAACGCTACGCGCGGTCCGTGGTGCAACTTTCGCGCGAAAAGCACCGTTGAAATGCGCGTCGAGCCAGGCTAGGGCTCACTTTTCACATCCTCTCCGGACGGTTCGACTCATCATCGGCTCACTGCGTCGACGCTGTCGAGCGCGTCGTCTCGGCGGAATGGCCGACTGGCGGACACGTCGCCCGCCCGGACCCGCTGCGGGCACGCGGGCAATTCAGGCGGACGCGCGATCGATCCGGGACCGGAGGTGACCACCGAGGATCCTTGTCCGAACGGATGCTGAACGACGATCATCGTCGGCGTGGAGGATTCGACTTCGCAGATGACGGTTGCCGGGCGCAGCGTCGCGTACGACACCACGGCGCGGACCTTGGTGATGGCCGGTCACCGCCGGGAGTTCGGTCCCGAGCCGTCGAACAGGCAGGTGCTCGAGGGATATGTGGACCTCGTCACGGAATGCCGTGGCCGTCCGTTGACCGGCTTGGCTCAAGTGCGTGACGAGGACGTCGACGCACTGGCGACGGCGCTCGACCTCGATGCCGACCGACTCATCGAGGAGATCGAGGCGGTCCTGGCCCTGTCGCCGGCACAAGCCGTCACCCTGGTCGATCGACTTCGGAGAAGGCGGGTCCTGCTCGCGGGAGCCGTGGTGGCCGCAGGGTTGGTGGTCGGTGGCGTAGCCATCGCGACCAACGTGGGCGGGGACGCGCCCACGACTCGGGAGCCGTCGACGACCACGGTCGCCGGGACGAGCGCGTCGACGACCGATCCACCGACCGGCCAGGCACCATCCGCGCCGGAGACGACGATCGGTGAACCGCCGCCGGTCGAGCTGATCCCGCCCGAAACGGTCGATGCCGGCGGCACTGCGTCGACCATCGTCGAGGGTGACGCAACACTCCTCGAACCCCAACCGACGATCGTGTCGTCCGGAACTCAGCCCGGGCCCTGATCCTGGTCGACGGTCGAAGGACCAGACGTAGACCTGGACGGTTCGGGAATCCCCGAAAACGGCACCGGCTCCAGACCTTCGGTCCAGAGCCAGCGTGTGGAAATGATGCGATCCGACCTGTCGTCCGGATCGACTCATTTGGTCGGGGTGGCGGGATTTGAACCCACGACCTCTGCGTCCCGAACGCAGCGCTCTGCCAAGCTGAGCCACACCCCGTTGGTGTTGTGCGGTGGCCGAGCGTAGCCGACCGGCTCGCGGTCCCGTCCAGCCAGGACCGTCCGCCCGGGTGTTCCGGAGCGGACGCTCAGGCGTCGACCGGTACGGGGCGACCTTCGGTCCACCGCTCTCCAGCGAGCAGGGCGGCGGACGCACGGCGCAGGCGGAACGGGTCGAGGGGCTTGACGACCCAGCCTTCGGCATCGCAACGCTCGGCGAGGAAGATGTCGGCCTCGCGGTCCAGCAGCATCAGCACCGGCACGTGGCCGACGAGGCCGACGCTCTGGTCCAGACGCAGGTACATGCAGGTGGCCATCCCGCCCATGTTGCCGATCTGGAGATCCAGCACGACGAGGTCGAACGGTTCGGAGCGAAGAACCTTCGCCACCTCCACGCCTTCGCGGACACGGAACACCTCGACGTCGTCACCGGCAATGGCAGCGTCTACCTCCCGGTGGATCCAGTCGGCGTCGGTGGCAAGCAGGACACGTGGCACGGTCGAGAGGCTAGCGGCCACCCGCCGATCGGTACCACGGCGCAGACCGTCTCTCTTGCTCCGAGGTCGGGCGTCACATACGTCACGCCCGACCTCATGGATGAGAGGTGCAGGGTTTGCCCAGGAAGTTGGGTCCAGAGAGTGGCGGGCGAACCTCTCAACGTGGCGTCGATCCTGCCGACTGCGCTGTGTGGAAGAAACGGGCCACGGGAAACGTCAGGGGGCTTGGGTACCATCGACCCACCGCGTCCTGACCCCCCGAGAGGAGCCCGGCGTGCTCGAGATCGAAGTTGACGAATCCGGCGGATACACCCTTTGTCGCCCAGTAGGCGAGTTGGACGCCTACACGGTTGCGGCGTTTCGCCAGTCCCTCGGTGAACTGGCCACACACCCGCAGGTGGTGATCGACCTGTCGGAGGTCCCCTTCATGGACTCCGCCGGCCTTGGCGCGCTCATCGGCGGGATCCGCCGAGCGCGGGAGCACGGCGGCGAGGTCGCTGTCGCGTGCAGCCGCCCCACCCTCACGCGGCTGCTCCACACCACCGGGTTCGACAGGATCGTGCCCGTGACCGAGACGCTCGACGACGCAGTCGCGGCGCTGGGCGGCGTCGCGAACTGACCCCGGCGCCACCGGGACGACCCGGCGCCGGTCGATCAGACCGAGGACAGCGAACGCTGCGCGTCGACGCGGTGGTGAACGACCTCGTGGAGCGCGAAACGGGCCATGGTCTCGATCGTGAACTTCTCGCGGCGGCGCCGCATCCCCTGTCGGTACCAGGCCGTTCCCGTCACCCGTTGGAGAGTCGTGCGCAGTTCCATCGCGTTGCGAACGAGGTCCGCGACGACCGACTCGGCGTCGAGATCGTTGACGTTCCCCTCCTCGATCGCAGCCTCGTGGTCCCACCAACCCAACTCGGGCTCGAACTCGACGAGCATCCTGGCGACCCTCTCGTCGAAGATCCCGAGAGCGTCCCGGACGTGGGCCGCGTACTCCAACGCCGACCACGTCGAAGGGTTCGGCCGCGTGCGGACGGCCGTGTCGTCCGCGTCCAACAACGACGCCCATCGTTGAGCCTCGTCGAGGATGCGTCCGCCGACAGTGCCGGTCGGGCCGTCGGCAGGGGTAAGACCACAACCCGCACAGGTGGCGGACTCCACGATCGACAGCCAGGCCTCGTCGGTGGTGCCCGGAGACCCGTCGACCGGTCTCTCGACCGTTCGCACGGTGTGATCGACTCCACCGGGCCGAGGCGGTGCGTGGTCGCGTAGGGAGCCGACGCGCCACAGGTTGCCGTCGGTGTCCTCGGTCGCGAACTCCCGGATGCCGTAGGGCTCGTCCGTCGGTGGTTTCAGGCTCGGTGCACCCGCCGCCACCCATTGCTCGTAGACCTCGTCGGCGTGATCGACGCGCAGGTACGCGCCGCTGACGCTCTTGTCCGGAGGTGGCAGGGTGTCGATCTGAGCCAGGTGAACCTCGGCCCCCTGGAAGGCGAGGATCGCGTACCCGTCGAACTCGACGATGAGCAGGAAACCGAGCGACTTGTAGAACGCGAGTGAGCGTTGCAGGTCGCTGACTCCCAGAACTGGAACTCCGACAGCGGTCATGCAGTACGTCCGAAGAGGTGGTCGGCGACGAGGCGGAGCCCGTCGAGGTCGTGGACATCAGAGCGCAGAAATGGAACGCGTACCACCGGTGCGGGTTCGACCTGTTCGGTCAGGCCGGAGAGGTGCTCCTCCTCCCGTCCCGAGACGAGAGCGAAGTCGGCGAGGTTCCGGAACAGGCCGCCGAGGTCGGTCCCTTCCAACGTGTCGGCGTGAGCGCTCAAGGCCTCCGGAAGGGCGTCGCTGAAGCGCGGGTGCATCCGGTTCACGATCAGGGCCGACACGGCGATGTTGGCCTCGGCCAGCTTGTCGGCGAAAAAGCGGGCCTCGGCCACCGTGTCACGGCGCGGTGAGGCGACGAGCACGAACCCGGTCGCAGGGCTCTCGATGAGCGTCATCACCTTCTGGGCGCGCTCCTTGAAGCCCTGTTCCATTCCGTCGAACGCCTGGAAGAAGGCGATCGCGTCGTCGAACACCTCGCCGCCGACCACCTTCGAGACGCTGCGCACGAACGCCTGGGCCGCAACGTTCACCGCCCTCATCACGCCTCGGGTCGGTGCCATCAGCACGCGGTACAGGCGATGGTCCAGGAAGCGGGTGAGCCGTTTCGGAGCCTCCAGGAAGTCGAGCGCGTTGCGGCTCGGAGGTGTGTCGACCACCACCAGATCGAACCGCTCGTCGGCGTGGAGGTCGTAAAGCTTCTCCATCGCCATGTACTCCT
>JAGQSN010000175.1:0-327 GCA_020439555.1 Acidimicrobiales bacterium
CGTGGCCACCGAACTGGTGGCGCAGCGCCGAGACCACCTTGATAGACGTGTCGTCGGTGCGGTGTTGGGACACGAACCGGGCGAACAGGGCCGCGGATATGACCGGCGCGGCGACGCCGTTCGCGACCGCCTCGTTGACCGTCCAACGCCCCTCACCCGAGTCCGCCGCCACCGATGCCACGTCCGCGAGACCGGGGGACTCGTCGAGCGCCTTCACGAGCAGGTCCAGGAGCCAGGAGCGGACGACGCTGCCCTGCTGCCAGGACTTCAGGGCAGCGGGCACGTCGATGCCGAGCGGGCTCGCGTCGAGGATCGCGTAGCCCTCCG
>JAGQSN010000175.1:342-2247 GCA_020439555.1 Acidimicrobiales bacterium
TCGATGCCGTTGTGGATCATCTTCGTGTAGTGGCCGGCCCCGGCCGGCCCCACGTGGGCGAAGCCGTTCGGCGGAGCCAACGCCTCGAAGGCCGGTGCCGCGATGGCGACGGCCTCGTCCGATCCGCCGACCATCAACGCGTATCCGACGTCGAGCCCCCAGACACCGCCGGAGGTCCCGCAGTCGACGAAGTGGATGCCCTTCTCGGCGAGCAGGCCGTGGTGGCGGATCGAGTCCTCGTAGTTGGAGTTCCCGCCGTCGACCACGAGGTCTCCTTCGGAGAGGAGGTCGGCCAGGCCGGAGATCGTGTCGTCGGTGACCTGACCGGACGGCACCATCGACCAGGCGACCCGCGGTTGGCCGTAGGCGGCGAGCAGCGGGACCAGGTCTTCGAGGGTGCGGGCGTCTGCACCTTCGACGTTCGGGTCCATCCCGACGACCTCGTGACCGTGGCGCCTCAGGCGCTCCGCCATGTTTGCGCCCATCTTGCCGAGGCCGATCATTCCGAGCTTCATGTTTCTCCTCCAGGTTTCCGACGGGACCGGTGGCGGCGTGACCGCCACCGGTCGATGTTCATGTCCGGCACCCGTGCGGCGGCGTCCACCGACCCCACGACGGCGCCGCTCAGGTCAGGACCCTTGCGGTAGCCAACTCGTCCACGGTGGTTCGGACGACACGCAGACCGTGCCGGTGCAGGGTCAGGAGATCACCGTCGGCCTGGGCCTGCTCGAGCTCCGCGAAGGTGAAGTCGCGACCGGGGATCTCCGCGTCGGAGGAGTTGCGACCGACGATCTGGAGGAAGACACCCGTGGGCGGCCCGCCCTTGTGCAACTGGCCCGTCGAGTGGAGGAACCTCGGGCCGAATCCGAAAGTGGTCGCCACCTTCAGCGCGTCCCTCAGGGCGACCCTCAACTCCGAAAGCGTATCCACCATCGGGTCCTGGGGGTCCACATAGGCCTGGATGGCGATGTAGTCGCCGGGTTGCACGGCGGAGAGAACGTCATCGAGAGAGGCGACGGGTACAGCGGTGACGTCGGCATCACCGGCGAGCACACGGTTGGTCGCCTCCTTCGCCTCGGCGACGTTCGGCTGGTCGAACGGATTGATGCCCAACACCGCGCCGCACACGGCTGTGGCCAGCTCCCATACCAGCGCCAACGATCCCAGATCGGTCTCGTCCCCCAGATCCATCTCCACGACCGGGTGACCGGCGCCCGCCAGCACGTCCACACCGACGGGGTGTTCCGGTTCACCGATGACGACGAAGATGCGATCGTCCCCGTAGACGTCGGTCGGCCCCAGTGGCTCGTCGACGATCGGCACGGTGCCGGTTCCCTGCTTACCGGTCGACTCCGCCAGGAGCTGCTCCAACCAGAGGCCGAAGGTGGCGATGCGATGGTCGAGCAGGAGCGTGACCTTGTCGCGGCCGGCACGGACCGCCGTGCCGAGGATCGCTCCGAGACGCAACCCCGCGTTGACGGTCGGATCACCGTCCCGCAGCGACGGTGCCACGGCGTCGGCCGACGCGACGAGTGCACGCCAGTCGACACCGGTAAGGGCGGCGGGCACCAACCCGAAGTAGCTGAGGGCCGAGTACCGGCCACCGATGTCGGTCCTGTTCTCGAAGACCTCCCGGAAGCCCCGATCACGAGCCAACTGCCCGAGCTCCGAACCGGGATCGGTGACAGCAACGAACTGAGCGGGAACGCCGATCCGCTCCCAGAAGAACTCCAGGTGGCTGCGGGTCTCGACGGTGCCGCCCGACTTCGAAGAGGCGACGAAGACGGTGCGGTCCGCGGGGACCGTCGCGACGACGTGCGCTATCGCGTCCGGGTCAGTGCTGTCGAGCACGTGGAGTCGGAGACCTCCAGTCGACGGGAAGGTCCGGGCCAGCACCTCCGGGAA
>JAGQSN010000176.1 GCA_020439555.1 Acidimicrobiales bacterium
CGAGGATGACCGTCCCCACCAATAGTCGAAGCACCAGTTCCACGAGGCCAGGCTCGCCCACTACCCGAACGTCTGCCGTCATGCCAGTCCGACGACCAGCTCTGGAATTGGCGCCCGCGGGAAGCTCGAGCCGTGCCACGTCTGACGGCTGCGGCGATCGTGGACTCGACCATCGGGGCGGGTCTGCTCGACCTGCTGGAGAAGGCCGCCGTCATTGGCGAGGTGCCGGGCGTCGGTGGCGACACGCCGCTGGATGACACGAACCCAGCTTCGGTGGCGAAGGCAGCTGCGTTGGCGGCAGAGCTTCCCTTCGGGCGCCTGCTCAAGCTCGCCGTCCTGGCGACCGGGTGCTGCGGTTCGTACTGGGGGCTTGGCCGAGGTGTGCCGACCCTCCAGCACCGCCACGCTCGCGCTCCTATCGCCGAGGCGATCGCCGCCCGCGAGGACTCGTCACGGTGGTTCGACTCGGCGGATGTCGAGCAGTGGTGGTGGACGGACGGTCGCACGGATCTCATCCCCACGCTCGGCACGGGACTGGAGCAGCTCGCGTTCTGGTGGGCGACGCATCCGCTCCGAGCCTTGATGACGACGTCGCCGTTCCCGACCGAGATGCTCGAGACCGGCATCGAGGCGCCCATGGACCTCGTGTGGGACGTCTGCTTCGGGCCTCGTGCCCGATGGGCCTTCGATGTCGACGAAGGAGCGAGGGTCCTCGACATCCACGGCCCAGACGACTGGGCTGCGCTCGTTCGTCGGTACCCGCTCGACGGGACCGAGGCGTACCACAACGGCCATGAGTACTCACCCGTGAACGACCGGAACGACCGAGACGGGCTGGCCGCGCTCCTCGCAGTTCCGGGTCAACGAGCGATCCGACGCGGGGTCCGACGGTTCCTCACACCGGATTGGGTCGCCGTGTCCAACGACTGGGACGGCGTCCATGTCAGCTGGGCCGGCTATCTCCTCGCCGATGGAACCATGACCGACCTCGGCGACGGCGACGTGACCATGCTCCGCAACTGGGGTTCGGAGCGGACGGCATGGCTCGCGCCTGTGCTGAGGTCGCCGCGTCGGCTCCCGATCCCGCCGAAGCAACATCGTGATGTGCGCCCGCCGGACGACGGCCGGTGGAAGGTGGAGCGGGAGCTTCTGGTGCGCGCTGTGACACCGCGTGACCCGGGCTGATCCGCTTCGAGCCGTGCCCGACGGCCACCAGGGCGAGGCGCTGGCCGCGGCGATCGGCCGGTACTCATCGGTCGTCGTCGAGATCGAGACGCTGGCCGAATCCCAGGATCTGGTCAGGCGCGACTCGGACGAGGTCCTCGGCCGACTGGGCCTTCAGCGGGTCGACCGCGCCGCGGTGCTGCTCGTCGCGCTCCGGAACACGATCGACCAGGCGCTCGGTGAGGTCTGATTCCCAACGCCACCGCGCCCGAGCATTCGGTGTTCCGCTATGCCCGAACACCGAATGACCCGAGGCCGTCGCACGGCGCGCCACCTACACGTAGGCGCCTGCAGCGTCGGCCCCCGTCGAGCGGGAACGGACCACGTTGCGCTGGCGACTCGCCTGGGTGGTGTCAGGACGACGGAGCGAGACCTCGCCGAATCCACCCGAATGTGAGCCGCGGCGGATGCCAGCATGCCCGGCAGTCCAAAACGGTTTCTGCCCCCAACCGCTTCACCCGGCGAACCGGGGAGAGGCTGATGGGGGCGTACGACGGCAAGTGTACAGGTGGCTCCTGTGACTGATCAACCATTCGAATACACCGATGAGCGCGTCGCCGGCCTGATCGAGGCGATGTCCCCCACCCGCTTCGCGACCTACCTCGCCGCCGCTGGAACCGAGACCGCCGCGCTGAAGCTCTACACCTGGAACACCGCCGCGTCGTCCGCCTTCTACGGGCCGCTCCAGACCCTCGAGGTCACGCTACGGAACGCGGTCCACGGCGCGCTCAGCACCAGCCGAGGCGCCCGATGGTTCGACGACGGCCAGCTCCTCCGTCCGGCCGAGATTCGGATGGTCGGCGACGCGACGCAGCACCTCCATGACCTCGGCAAGCAGCCGACGCCCGGCCGCGTCGTCGCCGAGTTGTCCTATGGCTTCTGGGTGGCCCTGTTCGCCAACGCCTACGACACGACGATCTGGCGCACCGATCTGCACAAGCTGTTCACACCTCGCGTCAAGAACCGCCACGGGCTGCACGACACGCTCGATCGCCTTCGCACCCTCCGCAACCGGATCGCGCATCACGAGCCGATCTTCCAGCGCAAGCTCGAGGACGACTACCGACGGATCCGCAACATCGTCGGCTTCCTCAGCCTGCCGACTCTCGCCTGGCTGGATCACCACAGCACCGTGCCGTCGACGATCAGCGTGGCGCCCGGAGCAACGACGAGCTTCTGAGCGAATCGGCGGTCCGCATCGCCGTCTCTGTTCGGGGTCCGCCGGGACGCCACCCCGGAATCCGTGTCAGTGGGCGTGCGTACCGTCCACGCACGCCCCTCCACAGGAGACCGCCATGCCAAGTATTTCGCTGACCGAAGCCTTCGACGCCGCACGCGAGCGCCATGCTGCAGCGGTCGCCGAACTCATCCCGCTGCTCATCGACATGGCTCTCACCTCCCTCGCCGAAGCCCTCCCCGGCGCCGAGGTTCTTGAGACCGACGGCGAGATGAACGAGGACTGGCACCTCACGCTCCGGGTCCAGCGTGTGCTCGACGGAAACGGCGAGACCCTCTACGACGATGCCGTCGGGCACGACGACCCGGAGGTGGAGGAGACGATTGACCGAGTCGGCTTCGAGTACCTGGACATGGTCCTCGACCTCACGGGTGACGAGTACCTGGGCACGAAGACAGTTCACCGATCGGCCACGTGAAGTCTCTGTGCTCCTGCAACCGCCACCGCACCGCACAATCGGACGACGCATTCAGTCGCCGAAGAGGAAGAGGCCTCGGACGTTCGTGTAGTTCCGCTCCTCGAAGAAGGTCGCGAGCCGCTTCCGCACCGTTGCGAACTCGTTCCTCGGCGACATCGTCGGGTTCTGACGAAGCTCGGTGGGCACCAACAGGATCAGGTAGTGCGCGTGGTCGCAGATGTGGCACTTCCAGAAGTCGAGCAGGTCCATGTTGTTGATCGTCGTCTTGCCGCGCTCGACCTCGAGGATGATGCCCGTGTCGCCCAGCGAAATGAAGTAGTCGGGACGTAGCGCACTGAGGTAGTCGCTGAACAAGCCCTTGGACTCGTCGACGAAGCCGAGCTGGCGTGCCTCCTCGAGGAACACGTTCTGGACGTCTGCACTCGATCGACCTGGTTGGTTCGCCGCACGGATCAGAGCAGTCGCCTCGGGAGAGTCGAGGTGCTCGTAGAGGGCGTCGGCGATGGCTCGCACCGCCTGATGCTCGGGAGAGCCGACGACGTCGGCTCTCTCGAAGTCCGCCCGCTCCATGGCGGGAGCTCAGCCGATCGAACATGAGCTCGCAAGTCGCTCGCTGGAACATCCGTCTGTCGATGTTGCGATCACACCCCGCTGAAACGCGAAGCGCCGGTTATGTGCGTGTCGGAGGGGGGACTTGAACCCCCACGCCCTTGCGGGCACTAGCCCCTCAAGCTAGCG
>JAGQSN010000177.1 GCA_020439555.1 Acidimicrobiales bacterium
CCGTCGATCGGGTCGATGATCCACCGACGACCCGACGTACCCGGCTTCTCCGGCTCCTCTTCCCCGAGGATTCCGTCGTCGGGGTACGCCTCCTCGATCAGTTCGCGTAGCAGTCGCTCAGCGCCCCGATCCGCGACCGTCACCGGTGTCCCGTCTCCCTTGCGGTCGATCGCCAGGTCGGCTCGCCGGAAGTGTTGGAGGGTCAGTTCGCCGGCGGAACGGAGGAACCGCACGGCGGTTTCGAGCAGATCGGGATCGGTCGGGGACGTCATGACTCCCATCTTCGCACGCAGCCCCCGAAAGGCCTTCCTCGCCGCGAACCGCGATACCGGGAGGTTCACACCCGTCGGCCGTCGACCGAGGGACCAACGGCCCCATCGCACTAGCGTCGTGAGGCCCAGTTCGCCGCAAGGACACGACAGTGAACGACCCAGCCGCAGAAGCCGCACGTCGTCGAACCTTCGCCATCATCTCCCACCCGGACGCCGGCAAGACGACGCTGACCGAGAAGTTCCTCCTCTACGGCGGCGCGCTGACCGGTGGGGCCGGTGCGGTGAAAGCCCGCGGGGACCGGAGGTCGGCCACATCGGACTGGATGGAACTCGAGCAACAGCGCGGGATCTCGATCACCTCGACGGTCCTGCAGTTCCCCTATAGGGACCGGGTCGTGAACCTGCTCGACACGCCGGGCCACAAGGACTTCTCCGAGGACACTTACCGCGTGCTGGCGGCAGCCGACGCGGCAGTCATGGTGCTCGACGCAGCGAAGGGCATCGAGCCTCAGACCCTCAAGTTGTTCGAGGTCTGCAAGGCGCGACAAATGCCGCTGATCACCTTCATCAACAAGTGGGACCGGCCGGGCCTGGAGGCGTTGGAGCTCCTCGACGAGATCGAGCAGCAGATCGGGGTGGTGGCCGCGCCCGTCACGTGGCCCGTGGGCATCGCCGGCGATTTCCGCGGTGTGATCGACCGACGCTCCGGGGAGTTCGTGCGTTTCACCCGAACCGCCCGCGGGGCCGAGATCGCACCCGAAGAGGTCGTCGAGCCCGAACGGGCGGCCCAGGAGGAAGGCGATGCCTGGTCGGCCGCGTGCGACGGTGTCGAGCTCCTGGAGACGATGGGTCTGGACCACGACGAGGAGCTCTTCCTCGGCGGGGAGCTGTCACCGACGTTCTTCGGATCGGCACTCACCAACTTCGGGGTACGCCTGCTGCTCGACGCAGTGATCGACCTGGCACCGTCAGCCGGTCCGCGCCCGGACCGCGACGGCCATCCGCGACCACTCGACTCGGCGTTCAGCGGGTTCGCGTTCAAGGTGCAGGCCAACATGGACAAGGCCCACCGTGACCGGATCGCGTTCGTTCGCGTGTGTTCGGGAACCTTCGAACGGGGCATGGTCGTGACCCACGCGAGAACCGGAAAGCCATTCGCGACGAAGTACGCGCACGCGGTGAGCGGATCGGAACGTGAGACCTTGGAGGTCGCCTACCCGGGCGACGTCGTGGGCTTGGTGAACGCAACCGATGTCCGGGTGGGGGACACGTTGTGGTTCGAGACACCCGTCGAGTTCCCGAGGATCCCCTCCTTCGCTCCCGAGTACTTCTCGGTGGCTCGCGTGCGTGACACGGGACGTTTCAAGCAGTTCCGCAAGGGCATCAGCCAGCTCGACGAGGAAGGTGTCGTTCAGGTCCTACGCCATCCCGACACCGGAGACCAGGCCCCGGTGCTCGCGGCCGTCGGGCCGATGCAGTTCGACGTGGCGGTGCACCGGTTGGAGAACGAGTTCGGCGCGCCGGTCGAGTTGAGCCCGACCAGTTACACGGTCGCCCGACGCACCGACGAGTCCTCGGCTGCGGTCCTGCGACCGATGCGTGGGGTTGACGTCCTCTCTCGCGCTGACGGGGCCCTGATCGCCGTCTTCGAGAGCTCCTACTGGCTCGACCGTCTCCTCGCCGAGCAGCCCGAACTCAAGTTGGAGTCATTGGTCGCCGGAGACCAGGTCGCCTCGATCAGCAGGTGACGTCCTCGGAAGGGACCTCAGCGGTCAGGAGGTAGTCGACGCCCAGATCGTCGACGCAGGAAGAGGTGCCCTGCATGAACACCGTGTGACCCTCGCCGCGGTGGGTCACGAGCCTGGCCCCGGGGATCTGCTTCGCGACGTGGACGCCGTTCTCGTAGGGAGTCGCGGGATCGCCGGTAGTGCTTATGACGAGGACCGGCGGGAGCTCGTGGATGCCGGAGGGCACCGGTGTCAGCGGTTGGGGTGGAGTCGGCCAAAGCGCGCAGCGCACGTAGTCGTTCACGATGGCCTCGCCGAAGTTCGGGCTGGACTTGGCGGCCCGTTTCGCTGCGGCGAACACCGTGTCGGGATTGCGTGGCCACTTCGCGTCGAGGCAACCGACGGCGAAGTAGATCTCGAACAGGCCGCCGTAGGTGCCGTCGCTGTCGCGTTGCAGATAGCCGTCGGCGAGTTGGACGAGATCGGTTCCATCGTTGCGAAGCGCTGATCTCAACGCATCCGTCAGGTCCGCCCAGAGGAAGTCCGAGTACAGGGCATAGCCGAGCGCGACGTTGACAACGCCGGGCGTGACGGGCCGGTCCGCCCCCGTCGCCGGGATCGGCGCCTTCTCGGCGTCCGCCACCACGCGGTCGATGGCGGCACGCGCTCCACCGGGAATGCAGTTCCGCGCGTCGCAGTCGCCGATGTAGGCATCGAGCGCACGCTCGAAGCCGGCCGCCTGGTCTGCTGCCGCTGTCAACCCGTCGACGGACGGGTCCACGACGCCGTCGAGGATCAACGCGCGCAGATGGGTCGGGAACTCCTTGGCGTACTGCTGGCCGATCGACGTTCCGTACGAGTAGCCGACGAAGCTGATCTTCGGGTCACCGAGCGCGGCGCGGATCCGGTCGACATCACGAGCGACGTTCGCCGTTCCCAGATGCGGAAGCAGGTCCGCGTACTTCTTGGCGCACTCGTCGACGAAGGCCCGCGACACGTCCAGGTAGTGGTCGCGGTCCCCGGCGTCGTCGATCGTCGGGTCCGCGTCGTAGATCTCCTGGAGATGCGAGTGGCAGTCGAGACCGTCGCTGTCACCGACTCCCCGAGGGTCGAAGCCCACGATGTCGAAGCGGTCCCTGATCGACTTCGGGAACAGGAGTTGCGTGGCGAACTCCTTGCCGGAAGCGCCGGGTCCGCCCGGGTTCACGAGGATCGCACCGATCCTCTCGCTCGGGATCGACGCCGGTCGCCGGTTGATCGCGATCGTCATCGTCGGACCGTCGGGCTTCGAGTAGTCGACCGGCACCTCCAGTTCGGCGCACTCGAACCGGGTCCCGCACTTGGTCCAGGTCAACTTCGCCGGGGGGCTCTCGGCGGTGGTCGTGGTGGAGTTCGTGTCATCGACGGTGGTGGTGGTCGAAGTGCTCTGGGCCGACCCGGTCGTGGTCGACCGCTCAGCTGCTTCGGGCCCCGACGTCGAACAAGCGGTGGTGGCCGATGCCAGCAAGCATGCCGTCACGGCGAGTACTCGGAACGTCGATCGTCTCACGGGGTCTCGACGGCCGGACCGATCGTCGAACCATCGGCATGTCCGGTTTCGCCGGCAACCGTCGTCCCGGAGGCGAGCGCGTCGATCCTCGCGGCCAGGTCGTCGAGAGCAGTGCCCACACGGTCGACCGCCTGGCGCAGGTCATCCGCGGTGACCACGTCCGCCAGGGTCAATCGCACTGATGAGAGCTCTCGGGCCAGATACTCGGTGTCGGCCTGCGTGCGAGCGTTCACCTCGCGGTCCACTTCCGCCTGGGCCCGGTCGCGGTCGTCCTGGCGATTCTGTGCCAGCAGGATCAACGGCGCGGCATAGGCGGCCTGTGTCGAGAACGCGAGGTTCAGGAGGATGAAGGGGTAGGGGTCCCAATGCCGAACGAACGACATCAGGTTCAGCGCGACCCACAACGCGACGAACACCGTCTGCGCAACGAGGAAGCGGGCAGTTCCCAGCGTGCGCGCGATGGCCTCCGAGAACTGGCCGAACGCCTCCGGGTCGTAGAAGTCCCCGAAGCGGCCTGCGCGACGCGGCTCGGACAGGTCTTCGTCGCGGCGGATCACGGCCTACCTGCCCGGCGTCGCCACCCTTCGGGCAGCACGTGGTCGAGCACGTCGTCGACGGTCACCGCCCCCACGAGACGGCCCGCCTTGTCGCACACGGGCAGGGCGAGGAGGTCGTAGCCCGCCAGCCGCTCAGCCACGTCACGCAGCGGAAGATCTGGTGCCACCGGATCCAAGGAGTCGATCAGGCAGTTCTCCAGGTGGGTGCTCGGAGGTTCCCGCAGGAGTCGCTGGAAGCCGACCATTCCCAGATAGCGGCCGGTCGGAGTCGACGTCGGGGGCTGTGCCACGAAGACCTGGGCGGCGAGCTCGGTGGCCACCTCCCGAACGCGGATCTGCGCGAGCGCCTCGGCGACCGTGGTCGTCGGGGTCAGCACGACCGGCTCCGGCGTCATCAGACCGCCGGCGGTGTTCTCGTCGTAGGTCAGGAGTCGCCGCAGCGGCGTGCTCTCCTCGGGACGCATCCTGGTCAACAACTCGGAGCGGTCGGCCTCGTCGAGGTCCGCGAGGAGGTCGACGGCGTCGTCGGGCTCCATCTCCTCGAGGATGTGGACCGCCCGTTCGATGTCGAGCGTCTCGACGAGACCCACGGCCTCTTCGTCGGGCATCTGCTCGAGGATCTCGGCAACCTGATCGTCCGCGAGCAGGGACACGACCTCCTGCCGGCGTGCCAGCGGCAGGTCCCGCAGACGGGTGACGACGTCGGTCGGGTGGAGCTCCCGAAGTTCGGCAACCTCGGTCATCTCAGGCGTTCCGGCGAAGGTGCCGGCGATCTGTGAATACGCCACGACGTGCGGGGCGCGCCGGCGGAGCGGTCCCCTCCGGCCGAGGGCGGCCTTGGTGGTGAACCAGAAGGCCTGATCGGGCCCCGGGCTGATGGCCAGGTCGGTCAGGTATTCGTCGCCGATTCGTGTGTCGAACAAATCGGCGACGGCCAGCTGTTCACCCTGGCGGCGTTGGAACGGACGCATGTCGACCGTTCCTCCGCGTAGCCGTACCCCGGTCGCGTCGATCTCGGCGATCCGGTTGATGTTCACGAAGATGGTGCGGCGCTGCACATGGGCGAGCAGACCTAAGACGCGCAGCTCCTGCCCGGAGGGCACGAGGACCACGTCCTGGATGCGGCCCACGGCTCCGCCGTCGCGGTCGACCAGTGGGAGGCGCACCAGCCGTGACACGAATACGGGCGGCGACGACACGTGTCGCGACGTTACCGGCCGGGCCACCGTCGGCAGGGTCCATCAACCCACGTGTCGGGTCGGTCCGGGTCCGATTCCGCGGAACCGCAGGTCAATGCTGCAGGAGGCGGGGGTTGCCCTGTGGGCTGCTCTCCAGCATCCGCGTGATCTCCTCGGCGGTGATCGGCGGTGAGAACAGGTAGCCCTGGCCGAGGTCGGCTCCGAGAGACCGCAGCAACGTGACCTGCTCGGGCCGGTCGATGCCCTCGGCGACCGTGTGGACCCCGAGCCTCTGGGACAGCTCGATCATCGACTGGACGACGGCCGTGTCCCCGGGGTTCGTGCCCAGGCCGGAGATGAAGCTCCGGTCGATCTTGATGATGTCGATCGGGAAACGCTGCACGTACTGCAACGACGAGTAACCGGTCCCGAAGTCGTCCACGGCCAAGGAGAGCCCGAGGTCACGAAGCTCGCGGAGGCGGGCACCGTTGGCCTCCGTGTCGTTCATAAGGGTCGTCTCGGTGATCTCGAGCGTCACCATCGACGGGTCGAGGCCGGCCTGCTGGAACGCTTCGCGGACGTCGTGAACCAGGTGTTCGTTGCCGAGCTGACGAACGGACAGGTTCACGCTCATCGTCAGAGCGGACGACGACGACAACAGGAGCTGCCACTCACGGAGCTGCTGGCACGCCTCGTGCAGCACCCAGCGGCCCAGTGGGACGATGAGGCCGGTGTCCTCGGCGAGGCTGATGAACACGTCCGGCGACAGGAGACCTCGTTCGGGGTGCTCCCAGCGGACCAGCGCCTCCACGCCCGTGAGCCGACCTGTCTGGAGCGACACCATCGGCTGGTACACGCAGCGGAGCTGGCCGTCCTCGATCGCACGAACCAGGTCCGCCTTCATCTCCAGCCGTTCGAAGATGCTGGTGTGGAGGTGCGCCTCGAACACCGCCGCGCGGGACTTGCCCTGGTCCTTCGCGAGGTACATGGCGACGTCCGCGCTGCGCAGCAGGATCTCGGCGTCCTGGTCCCCCGTGCTCACCGCCACGCCGATGCTGCACGTGACCCGGATCTCGCGGTTGTGTACCCGGAAGGGCTCGGACATGACCTCCAGGACGTTGTTGGCGACCTGGAGGGTCCCCTCGACGCCGTCGACGTTTCGCACGAGGACACCGAACTCGTCGCCACCGAGACGTGCCGCGAAATCCGAGGACGCGAGGTGGCCGACGAGCCTGGTGGCCGCAAGCTTCAACAGTTCGTCTCCGACGGCGTGACCGAGGCTGTCGTTCACGGTCTTGAAGTCGTCCAGGTCGATGACCAGCGCCCCGACGCTGCCGGGCCTTTCCGCAGCGCTGCGCAGCGCGGTGCCGATCTGCTGGGTGAACATCGTGCGGTTGGGCAACCCGGTCAGCGAGTCGTGCAACGCCTGGTAGCGCAGGTCTCGTTCGAGCGCTTTGCGCACCGTCACGTCGCGGACGTTGAGGACGATCCCGCCGACCGCTGACTCGTGGCGCATGTCGCTGAAGGTGATGTCCACCACGCGGATGTCCCCGGAACGGTGGACGAGGCGAACCTCCACCTGACGGACTCGGAGGTGTTCCCCGATCGTGTTCGTCGACAGTTCCGGGTAGAGGGCGATGAACTCCTCCATGTCCTCCGGGGCGAGCATCTCGATCGCCGGTCTGCCGACCAGTTCCTCGGGTGAGTAGCCGAGGACATCGTGGATCGCCGGGCTCACGTAGGTGCAGCGACCGTGGTGATCCACGACCGCTACGACGTCGGAGGAGTTCTGGACCAGCGCACGGAACCAGGCCTCGCTTTCGGCAAGCCGTTGTTCGGTCGCCTTGCGGTCGCTGATCTCCCGGGCCGTCACGACCAAGCCGTCGATCTCGGGGTCGTGGCGGAGGTCTCTCACTCGGATCTCGAACCAGCGGTGGGTCCCGTCGACGTGTTGGACACGGACCTCGAGGTCGTGCCCGTCGGTGCTACCGGACTCGAGCGCCGCGGCGAGCGGCGCCCAGTCGTCGGGGTGCACCCACCGTGCCGGGTGCGTACCGACGACGGTCCTCTCGGGCAATCCGAGCAGGCGCTGCGTGGCGGGGCTGGAGAAGGTGATGAACCCTTCGCCGTCGACGACGAGGATGATGTCCGAGGAGTTCTCGACGAGAGCACGGAACCGCCGTTCGCTGCGGCGACGGTGGAGGTTCTCGGTGAGCGTCGCCGATTCCAACGCCAGCGACAGCGTCGACGCCAGCATCTCGATGCTCTCCCGGACGGGCCGTGTCAGCGGTCGGCCGGTGGAGACGATGATCGCCCCTGCAGGTCTCGTCTGGATCACGAGTGGCACGACGAGCACGTCGACGGGTGATCGGTCGTGAGCGTCCAGCCCGAGGTCCAGCGGGGTGATCCGGTCGACTGCGACGGAACGGGAGGCCAACAGCTCACCGAGGACGTCGTCGGACAGGTCCGACAGTTCACCCGTGGTCGCGATGGCATCCTCGGAACCTCGGCCCACCGCGTCGACGACCCGGAAGGTGTGCCCGCTCACCTCGGCGAGGGAAACGCGGCCGTCCGGTCGATCGATGAGCCGGCCCACGGAACGGAGCGCGACCCGGTAGAGGCCGTGACGACTGGAAGCGCCGGCGAGATCGGCGTTCGCGTCCCGCTGGATCCCCTGCAGCCGTGCGGAGCGTTCCTGTGACTTGGCCAGAAGCGTGAACCGGGTCATTGCGAGCAGGGTGAGGACACCCATGCTGACGGACGCCACCGCCAAGGACGGCTCGGAACCGGTTGCCAACTGGACGCCGATCACGATCGGAGGAATCAACAGGCTCACGACGAGGGCCGCGACTCTCTGCCAGGAAAGATGCACCTCCAGCCGGGCCCTCGCTTCCGCGATCGCCAGCCGGTCCGGGTGCAGGGCGGCAGCTCCGAATACCACGAAGATTGGCGCGGCGAGCGCTCTGTCGTAACGGAAGGACAATCCGTTGACGATGTTGACGGTGGTGAGCGCGTCTTGGACGAAGATGAGGAGGACGGCTCCGGCGAGAAGGCGGTAGCTGACCGTGCGGGCACCGGGTCCGACGGCGAGGCGGCCGACCACGGCGAGCACGATCGCGGTCATCGCCGAGTAGATGCCGTTCAGCAGGCGTTGCTCCAACGGGACCGAAGGGTCGAACAGATAGGGGACCAGCAGCGTGGCCCAGACCGGCGTTTCGACACCGATGGCGATGATCGCCCCGTCGATGATCGCCGCACGGTCACGTTCAGGGGAGCGGAGGTGACCGAGGAGCAGACCACCGAGCACGAGGCAGACGTGTCCGGAGAGGGCAACGGCGTCAGCGGGAGAGGGGAACGGAGCGGTCGTGTCGACGATCAAGCCGTGAACGGTTCTCACGATGCTCGCGCCCACGAAGGCGATCGCCGCGCAGGCGAAGTAACGCCAAGGTTTGCCGCTACCTTGCGGATCCGTCCGGCTGATCGACATGCCGATACCGGCGGCCGCGATGCCGAAGACGACAGCGGTTGCTCCCATCACGTCGACGGAGCCGCTGGCAGCGGCTGCCGCAGAGACGAGCAGGCCGAGGATCAGGAAAGCGAGCCAGCCTCGCCGCTGGAGCGTCACTCGCCCACACCCGGTGGAGATGAGCGTCTTTCGGTGGCTCGGTGGACGGGCCCGGGATTCGTGCGATCGTTACGCTTCATGGACCTGACCCGCTCGCGGGACGCTGAGTACTGTGCGGAGCTTCCTGTTCCCGGCCGGGTCGGTGAAGGCGAGGAGCCGAACCGGGTCGCAACAGTTTGACTCACGAGCAAGCCCGCGCGCCGTCATTCATGCTCATTGCCCGTCGTTGCGGGCGTCGAACGGTCCTGAACGTCTAGCGAATGGTCGAGAGTTGACGGCTGGGCCGCCTCACCGGCCCGTTTCCACCGACGGGTGGCAGGGCCCACTCCTCGAACTCGGAATCCGAGACTTCCTCGAGCACCCACTCCCAGAAGAGTGGGTTGCGTCGAGCAAGGTCGTCGTAGTCGGTGCCATCCAACGAGAGGGCGACGGGAACGGGTACCCCACCCATGTACTCACGACCCGAACCGATCTGCCTGAAGGGCAAGCCGTAGTTCTGTTGGAAGACGTCGAGGAGCCAATCGTCGATGATCGCGACGACCGCGTGGCAACCCATCCTGAACGCGTCGAGCCAGCCCGTTCGGTAGAGGTGCTCGATGACACCCGTGCTGCGGACCGAAGGTGACACGACGAGCGACGAAAGTTCGCACAACGGGTCGGGGTCCACGCCGTCGATCCGATGGAACTTGCCGACCGGCAGGTCGTCGTAGCTGCCGAAGATGTTCCTCACGGTTCCGACGATCTGGTCGTCCTCGTCCACGACAGCGTGAAAGATCGACATCGACTCGTACGGTGCCAGTTCCTCGACGTGCTTTCGAGCCGATGGCGCGGTGTAACCGAGTTCGACGTAAGTGTCGTGAACGAACCGTTCAGCCGATTCCCACATCGGTCCGCCGGTGATCGTCACCAACCGGTGGTGATCGAGCAGATCGGCGGGGCGACCGCTGAGAGATCGCCGTTCCCGGTCGACCTGCCGGGTCTGGGTTTCGGGAGCGAGCGTGGAGGATGACAGGAACGAGGACACCGCAGGCGACCCCCCTCGGTTGTGATCGGATACGCAATCGGGATGAGGTGACGCGGCTGCGACAACTCGAGTGATGGGTCCGTTCTGCGGAACTCTGGAGGGAGTGGATGATGCTTGGAGGAGTTCCAGCGATCCGAGGGGGTTCCCGCCGCGCACAATAACGCACAGAGTGGCGGCATGCCCAGGGTCCGTGACGGATCGAACCGAGAGGGTGACAAATGACGCTCGAAGTGAACAGTACGGCGACTCACGGATGTTGTAAGGAGCGCGGTGAAGTGACTCGCGGAGGATCGACCGCAGGCGTTCATCACTGAGAGCGCGCGGCCGGGCGTCGAGCGAGAGTCGCGGGTCGAAGGCACCGATCTGCTGGCGGACTCACGGGTGCTCGCCGGCGGTGGACCGCTGGGCGGCCTTCGGGCGGACAACGCGATCGGAGGCGACGGTCGCTCGGCGGTTACGATCACACCTGCCTCGGCCGTCGGGTCGAGGTCAAGCCGGGGACGTAGCTCAGTTGGCTAGAGCACCTGCTTTGCAAGCAGGGGGTCGTGGGTTCGA
>JAGQSN010000178.1 GCA_020439555.1 Acidimicrobiales bacterium
GTTCGTGTAGTTGATGTTGCGGTTCGAGACCCACGTGACGTCGTCGCCGACGGCTTTCGCTCGGAGTTCGTCGGCGAGTTCCGCCACCGCGACGACCTCGCGTCCGCGTGCGTCGAAGAGAGCCAGGAGTTCGTCGGCACCGGGCACCTGGCCTCCGCGAACCCCTTCGATCACCTCCGCCACCGGCCCGCGGAGCCGGTCGGAGGCCAGTGCCGTGGATGCGGTCAACAACTCGGGCGGATCGGCTTCGGTGCCGACGTACCACTGGCTCGACCGCCGCCCGACGAGCACCACCTCCGCGCCGTCACCGACGTTGCGAATCTCACCGACCGACTGCGGGAACACGCTGCCCGGATCGTCACGCGCGAGACCGACGGAGTCCGAACGGTCGAGCACCGCGAAGCGCAGTCCCTCGTCGAGCCACTCGGCGGGGCTCTGGTCGTACTCGGGATAGATCGTCAACCGCGGTGCCAACTCGAAGCCGTGGTCCTCGGTGACCTGACGGAGCCTGTCGAGCATCGGCCAGGGACGTTCCGGGTTGACGTGGTCAGCGGTGATCGGCGAAACCCCGCCCCAGTCGTCGATGCCGGCGTCGAGGAGGACTCCGAAGTCGTCGGAGAGGTTCGGCGGTGCCTGGAGGTGGATCTCCGGAGGGAGGATGAGGCGAGCGAGGGCGATCGCCTCCAGGTACTCGTCGGCCGGACACGGAGGTGTCTTCTGCATCGCGGTACCCGGCTTCGGCAGGAAGTTCTGGACGATCACCTCCTGGACGTGGCCGTGTCGAGCATGGGAATCCGCTATCGCCTCCAGGGCCGCGATGCGGTCGTCGCGGTTCTCGCCGATGCCGACCAGGATCCCGGTCGTGAAGGGGATCGACAGCTCGCCGGCGGCTTCGAGTGTGGCGAGGCGCCGGGCCGGATCCTTGTCCGGACAGCCGCGGTGGGCCGCGAGATCGGACCGCAACGACTCGATCATCATCCCCTGCGAGGGAGAAACCGGCCTGAGCAGCGCCAGTTCGTCACGGTGCAACGCACCGGCGTTCGCGTGAGGCAGTAGCCCGGTGTCGTCGAGGACGGCCCGGGCCATTGCCGCCACGTACTCGACGGTCGATCCGTAGCCGTGGGTGCTCAACCACTCCGCTGCGGCCGGGTACCGGTCCTCGGGCCGTTCTCCGAGCGTGAACAGCGCTTCGTGGCATCCGGCAGCGGCACCGCTGCGGGCGATCGCCAGCACGTCGTCGGGGGACAGGTAGGGGGCGTCGAGGCGTGCGGGCGGCTGGGCGAACGTGCAGTAGCCGCAGCGATCCCGGCACAACATCGTGAGCGGGATGAACACCTTCGGCGAATAGGTGACGCGTGTGCCGTGGGCGCGGTCCCGCACGTCCCGGGCCCTCGCCATCAGTTCGGCGAGAGGTAGGTCCCAGGTGCTGCGTTGCGACATGGGGCGGAGGCTACCGGCGGTACCGGCACATGGAGCGCGTGGTGTCGCTCAGCGCGCGAGGTGCGAAGCCGCGGCCTCGTCGACGAGCCAGATCAATCGTTCGCTGCGAATGTGAGCCGCCGGCAGGTCTTCGCCCGCCTGGATGCGGGCCAGGGCTTCGGCCTTCTCCTCGCCGCTGACGGTGACCAGCACCGTGTGGGATCGAGCGATCCCCGCGAACGTGAGCGTCATGCGAGGGTGGATGTTGTTCCCGGTGGGGTCCTCGTTCATCGCGACGAGCCGTCCCGGGTCTGCGTCGAGGGCGGCGGAGCCGGGGAACAGGGATGCGGTGTGGCCGTCCGGTCCGAGGCCGAGGTGGATGAGGTCGAGGCGACCCAGATCCCCGAGCCGAAGCTGGTACGGGTCCGTGCCTTCGGTGCAACGCATCAGGTGGGTCGCATTGGCGGCGCCGACGCGGTCGAGTAGCGCCTCGCGGGCGAGCAGGTAGTTGGAGTCCTGGTGGTCGTGAGGGACGCAGCGCTCGTCTCCCCAGTACACGTCGACCTTCCACCAGTCGATCTCCGAACCGCCTTCGACGGCCAGCCGTTCGTAGCAGCGTCGTGCGGTGTCACCTCCGGACAGGGCGATCGAGAACGTGTCGCGTTCCCGGGTCCGGAATGCCTCCACGACGTGCTCGGCGAAGGCCGAGGGGACGTCGTCCACCAACAGGAGGTCGCCTGGGATAGGCATTGTTCAGTCCTGGCTTCCGAAGGTCTCGGCCTTGGCTCGCAGGGAGGCGAGGAGTTCGTCGAACGCTGCTTCGAAGGCGGTGACCCCGTCGATCTCCAACTGGTTCGTGACGGCGTCCAGGTCCACACCGACCGCAGCGAGGTCTGCGAGGACCTGCCTCGCTGCATCGAGGTCGTCGTCGGCGGTCCGGGCGAGGGTGCCGGTGGCCTCGAAGTCGTCGAGAGTCCCCTCAGGCATCGTGTTGACGGTGTCCGGTGCGATGAGCGTGTCGACGTAGAGGGTCGGCGAGTAGTCGGGGTTCTTCGTGGAAGTGGACGCCCACAGCGGTCGTTGGACCCGAGCGCCCCGGGCGGCGAGCGCCTCCCAGCGAGGCCCTGAGAAGCGGCGGAGGAACAGGTCGTAGGCCAGCTTCGCGTTCGCGACAGCGACCTTGCCGCGGAGGGCGAGCGCTTCGGGTGTACCGATCTTGTCGAGTTGTGCGTCGACGGCGCCGTCGACGCGGGAGACGAAGAAGGAGGCGACGCTGACGATGTTCGACAGGTCTCCTTCGCGGGCTTCGAGCCCGGAGATGTAGGCCTCGATGATCTCCTCGTAGCGGCTCAGGCTGAACAGCAACGTGATGTTGATGTTGCGACCCTCGGCGACCATCTGGCGGATCGCCGGAACGCCTTCGGCGGTACCGGGGATCTTCACGTACAGGTTCGGTTCCGCGATGCGCTCGTGGAGCTGACGTGCCGCCTCGGCCGTTCCTTCGGTGTCGCGAGCCAGGGACGGGGCGACTTCGATCGACACGAACCCGTCCTCGCCGCTGCTGGAGTCGTGCACCGGACGCAGGACCGCAAGGGCGTCCTCGATGTCGGTGATCACCAGTTCCCAGTACGCGTCCTCGACGGACATCCCGCCCGACACGAGCGAGCGGAACTGGTCGTCGTAGATCTCCTGTCCCTCGATCGCCTTGCGGAAGATCGACGGATTCGACGTGACACCTCGGATGCCGCGGCTCACCCAATCGGCGAGGGTGCCGTCCTGGATCCAGTCGCGACGCAGGTTGTCGAGCCAGGGGCTTTGCCCCTGTTCGCGGTACAGGTCGTCGAGCTTCGTCATGGGACCTCCTCGGTTCTGGGTGTGGGAACGGCGTCGGTGCCGTTCCGTGCGGTCAGGGGTTGTCGACCTCCGCCGGTTCGGCGTCGTCGAGGAGCTGTTGGGCGACCTCAGCGACGTGGCTCGGGTCGATGCCGAGCTCGGTGAGCACCGTACCGCCCGGAGCGGACGCTCCGAAGCGATCGATGCCGACAGCCTCGTCCGCCCAGCGCTCCCATCCGAAGGTTGCCGCCGCTTCGACGGCGAGGGTGGGCACCTCCGCCGGCAGGACCGAAGCCTGGTACTCCTCACCCTGGTCCTCGAAGTCCTCCCAGCAGGGCATGGACACGACCCGCACCCGCAGCGCGTCCTCCGCGAGGCGCCGCGCAGCTTCGAGACATACCGACACCTCGGAACCGCTCGCAACGAGGACGAGGTCCGGAAGGTCCCCTTCCTCTGCGGCCGGTCCGACCTCGGTGAGCACGTACGCACCCCGTGACACCCCGGCGTTGCCGGCGGTTCCTTCGAGCACCGGCAGGTTCTGTCGGCTGAGCACGAGGGCCGTGGGGCCGCTGTGCGCGGCGGCGTCCACCCAGGCGGTGACGGTCTCGTTGGCGTCGGCCGGTCGCACCACCCGGAGTCCGGGCATCGCCCGGAGGCTTGCCAGGTGTTCGACGGGCTGGTGGGTGGGGC
>JAGQSN010000179.1 GCA_020439555.1 Acidimicrobiales bacterium
GGTGGACATGATCGACGTGAGCGACTTCACGCGTCCGGGGTGTCGGATCGCCAACGTCTGGGCGATCATTCCGCCCATCGACGCGCCGACGACGTGCACCCCGTCGAGCCCCAGATGGTCGATCAACCCGGCCGTGTCGTCCGCCATGTCCTCGAGCAGGTAGGGGGCAACGGAGCGGTCGCCTCCCATCGCAGCGAGAACAGCCGTCATCGGGTCGAGGCCTGGGGTGTCGATCCAGGTCGAGCGGCCCACGTCACGGTTGTCGAACCGAACGACGTGGAAGCCACGACCGACCAGCAGCGCGCAGAACCCCTCGTCCCAGCCGAGCATCGGTGATCCGAGACCCATGACGAGTAGGAGCGTCGGGTCCGCCGGGTTGCCGAAGGTCTCGTATGCGATCTCGATGCCGTTGGCAGCGGCCTTCATGTCCATCACAGCCATCGTGCCACAGTTGACCGAGCGGTCAAGTGACTGAGCAGCCGACGTCAGGGTTCGCTCAACCAGTTCCTCGTCACGCGGTCGAAGCGTTCCCGACGTCCACTGCCACACGTTTCCGCCGTGCACTCGACCAGCGACGCGAGGACTGCCGAAGCCGCGGAGGTGAGGTCGTCGGACACGACTTCGTCGACGATGCCCAGGTCTCTCAGGTCTGCTGCGGTCAGCTTCAACAGGGAGGCGACCCGAGGGGCGAGCGTCGAGTCGCGTTCGAGGATGGACGCCGCACCTTCGGGGCCGATGACGGAGAACACGCCTCCCTCCTGGATCAGGAGCCGATCGGTGGCCACGAAAGCGAGCGCTCCCCCACTACCCCCCTCACCCACGCAGATCCCGACCGTGGGCACCGGCACGGCAGCCATCGCCGCGAACGTGCGGGCGATCTCGGCGGCGATCCCGTCGTTCTCGGCGTCGGGACCGGGGGCGGCACCGGGCGTGTCGACGATCGCCACGACAGGAACGCCGAGTCGCCCGGCAAGTTCGATGCCGCGTATGGCGTTTCGGAAGCCCGCGGGAGTCGGCCGACCGTCGGCTGCGTAGCGGTCCGAAGCGACTACGACCGCCCGACCGTCGAAGTGTCCGGGACCCCGCTCCCCGCCAGTCGGCGACGACAGTTCCGCCAACCCCACCCGCACGACCGGGTCGACGCCCAGGCCGATCTCGGTCCACGACGAACAGATCTTCTCGGCGAGGTGGACGCCGGTCGGTCGACCGATGCGTCGAGCTCCTACGACGGCAGCCCAGGCCCCACCTACATCGTCGTGGGCGCCTTCACCGCCGAGCGTTCCGCCCGGTCCCGTGGTCGCCGCTTCGGTAGCGGGCGGCGGAGTCACAGTGAGAGGGAGCCGACGCGACCCGAGGGCCGCGGAGACCCACTCGAGGAGGTCGGACTCGGCCACGACGGCGTCCACGAGGCCGGCGACCAGGGCCGTCTCGGCCGTGTGGGATCTCCCCCTGACGTCCACTCCCGTCGTCTGCTCGACGACCCGAGGCCCGGCGAAGCCGATGGTCGCCCCGACCTCGGCGACGCGTAGATCCGTCAGCGACCCGTACGAAGCGAGGACGCCGCCGGTCGTCGGCGACAAGTGGACCGAGATCGACAACAGACCAGCGTCGCGGTGACGTCGGGCGGCCGCCGCGGTGCGTGCCAGCTGTACGAGAGCGACCATCCCCTCCTGCATGCGAGCACCACCCGAACAAGTGACGACGACGACGGGCAGGCGACGTTCGACCGCACGGTCGAAGGCCCGTACGACCTTCTCCCCGTGGACCAGCCCCATGGACCCGCCGATCACGTCGAAATCGCCCTCGATGACGACCACTTCAGAGCCGTCGACGGCACCGACGCCTGTCCGCACCGACTCGTGCGCCAGGGAACCGATCCGCTCTTCGTAACCCGGGAACTGCAGCGGGTCGGCGCTGCGGAGGCCGGTGTCCCATTCCTCGTCGAGGTGGATCAGCATCGTGCGAGCCTGCCGAACCGGCACGCCCGACGCCAACTGGCACCCCGTTCGTGGAGCTGGACGGACCACGAACACAGTGGCTCAGGGTCGAAGCTCCTACGATGCCGGGCACCGTTCCCACCGACATCGGGGAGATCATGAGCCACAGCTACAAGACCCGGACCATCGCTGCCGCACTCCTGGCGACTTCACTCGCCTTCGGCACCGTCGCCTGCTCGAAGTCCGACGACGACTCGGCCGCGAAGATCACCAAGCTCGCCGACCTGGAGGGCAAGACGATCGGTGTGCAGACCGGTACCACCGGTGAGACCTACACCAAGGAGCACCTGCCGAAGGGTGCGACCGTCAAGTCGTTCAAGGACACGACGGGTCTCTTCGCGGCCCTGGACTCGGGTGACATCAGCGCGATCCTCCAGGATCTGCCGGTGAACGCCGGACGAGCGGCGGAAGTGGACAACGTGCACGTCGTCGAGACCTTCAAGACCGGTGAGCAGTACGGCTTCGCCGTCGAGAAGGGTTCCGAACTCCAGGGTGAGCTGAACACGGCCCTCAAGAAGGTCCGTGACAACGGCACTTACGACAAGATCTACGAGAAGTACTTCCCCAAGGCTGGAGCGGAAGCGGGTCCCGGACCGGCTGCCTCCGACGTCGAGGGGACCCGGACCCTGAAGGTGTGCTCGGACATCCCGTACGCCCCGATGGAGATGGAGGGCAAGGGACCGCGCGGCCTCGACTACACGGGCTTCGACATCGACCTGCTCGACGCCATGGCAGCGACGATGGACGCCAAGCTCA
The DNA here is from genome assembly GCA_020439555.1 of Acidimicrobiales bacterium. Classification (GTDB taxonomy): domain Bacteria; phylum Actinomycetota; class Acidimicrobiia; order Acidimicrobiales; family Iamiaceae; genus Aquihabitans. The sequence continues at coordinate 2,754 of JAGQSN010000179.1, forward strand.
GCATCAAGGACGTCGGTTTCGACGGCATCCTCGGCAACCTGGCTTCGGGCAACTGCGATGTCGTGGCCTCCTCGGTGACGATCACTCCCGAGCGAGCGAAGGAAGTCGACTTCACCGACCCGTACTTCGACGCCGATCAGTCACTTCTCGTCAAGAAGTGACACGCAGCTCCTTCTGAGGGCACCTTCGCTACCGTGAGCGATCCGATGACAGTCGCCGGATCGGTGGAGCCCGAGCTCTACCGATCCGGCCGGCGGAAGCGTTCCCGCCGACGCCGTTTCAACCTCATCGCGGCGTTGGTCGGAGTCGCAGTCGCTGTCACGGTCGTCGTCGCCCCGGACTGGGGTCTGCTCGCGGAGAAGTACGCGGACCTGGACCGTGCGAGAGACCTGTTCCCCGACATAGTCACGACCGCGACGAAGAACACCCTCGTCTACACGACGTTCTCCTTCATCGGCGGGCTCCTCCTGGGCGTGTCGGCTGCGCTGCTCCGCATGAGCTCCCTCCGGGCCTACCGCTGGATCGCGGCCGTCTACATCGAGGTGTTCCGAGGGCTGCCGGCCCTGCTCACGATCGTCCTCGTCGGCCTCATCACGCCCGTCGCCCTCCAGTTCCAGTTCCCGGAGATCCTGGGGGTGCCCACGGGAGGGATCGTCGCACTCTCCCTCGTCGCGGGCGCCTACCTCGCCGAGACGGTGCGGGCCGGCATCGAGGCCGTCCCCAAGGGCCAGATCGAGGCCGCGAGATCGCTCGGGATGACTCACACGACCACCCTGTGGCGGGTCGTGATGCCTCAGGCGATCCGGATCATCGTCCCGCCGCTGACGAACGAACTCGTACTCCTGCTGAAGGACACGTCTCTGCTCGCCGTGCTCGGCGTGACGATCGCGACGAAGGAACTGACCCAGTTCGGCCAGGACGCGGCCAACCAGGGCTACAACGCGACGCCGTTGCTGGCGGCAGGCCTCATGTACCTCATGGTCACGATCCCCCTGACCCGACTCGTGGCCTACCTCGAACGCCGGAACAAGGTGATGCGATGAGGACCCCGGCGATCGAACTGGTCGGCTTGCGCAAGTCCTATGGCGACAACGAGGTCCTCAAAGGGATCGACCTCGCCGTGGCCAAGAGCCAGGTCGTCTGCATCATCGGAGCCTCGGGCTCCGGCAAGTCGACGTTGCTGCGCTGCGTCAACCGCCTGGAGGAACCCACCGGTGGTGAGGTTCGGATCGACGGCATCGACATCTGCCACCCGGACTGCGACCTGGACCTGGTACGGCGACGGATCGGGATGGTCTTCCAGCAGTTCAACCTGTTCCCCCATCTGAAAGTCCGCGACAACGTGACGCTGGCCCAGCGGAAGGTCCTCGGCCGCAGCCGGGCGGACGCCGAAGCAGTCGCCGACGACATGCTGGGTCGCGTCGGGCTCACCGAGAAGGTCGATTCGTATCCTTCTCAACTCTCCGGCGGTCAGCAGCAGCGGGTGGCGATCGCCCGCGCGCTCGCCATGGAACCGGACATGATGCTCTTCGACGAGGCCACGAGCGCGTTGGACCCCGAACTGGTGGGCGACGTACTCGACGTCATGCGCCGACTGGCAGCGGAGGGCATGACGATGCTCGTGGTCACCCACGAGATGGACTTCGCCCGCCAGGTCGCGGACCACGTCGTGTTCATGGATGGCGGAACGATCTGCGAACAGGGGCCACCCGAGACGATCTTCGGCAACCCGACCGAGGCCCGGACCCGGCAATTCCTCGAGCGCGTCCTGCACCACTGAGTCGGCATCGGTGGGCCCGGTCGACGACGACGGCCGAACTTCTGTTCTCGGTCAGTCGGTGGGCGCAGGCCTGAACCGCATCGCCGACATCTCCCAGTAGGCACGCATCGACTCGATGAGCCCGGAGGTCTCGTCGATTGTGTAGACGGCGACGATGTCGATCTCGGCCTGTGAGCCGTCGCCGAGGGTCGTGGTGACGGTCGCGACGTTCGCCACCTGGTTGGCCCCGGCGTGGGACCGGTAGATGTCCATGTGCACCGAGTTGGGTGCGATCGCCGCGTCCCAGAACGCGGCGATCGCGTCGGGGCCGCGGTGGCCGTCACCGACCTCGTCGAAGACGGACGGTCCGACGGGGTCCGCGACCACCGCATCCTCGGTGAACAGGGAGAGCCAACGTTCCTTGTCACCAGCCTGTACGGCGTCACGTGAGCGCAGGGACGCCGCCCGCGCCGAGCGGTCGTCGTCGTCCGGGTACGGAAGGTCGAGTGGGATGAGGGTCTGGTTGTCTGTCAAGACAAGTCCTTTCGAACCGGTTCGATGACGGTTTCGGCGAACCAGGCGATCGAGTCGTCCTGGTGCGTCGGGTCGCTCGGGTCGCCGGGCATGAAGTACCAGGGCATCGTGACGATCCCGGTGATCCCGGCCTCGGCCAGGTCCAGGAAAGCTTCGGGCCGAGGCGGCACGAGCGGCGTGACGACCTTCTGGAATCCCGCCGGGCTTCCCTCCGAGGCATCGAGCACCCCGTCGAGCCGGCCGAGAGCCTCTCCGATCCCGGCCCGGTCGAGTTGCGCTCCGATCCAGCCGTCACCACGTTCCACCGCTCGGCGCATCGCCGCATCGCTGTGGCCGCCGACCAGGATCGGAACCGGCCGAGATGGGGAGGGTTCCATCCGGATGCGGTCGAAGTCGTGGTGACGACCGTGGAACTCGAACCAGCCGCCGGCGAACGCCAGACGGAAGATGTCGATCTGTTCGTCCAGACGTCGGCCCCTCGTCCGCATCTCCTGTCCCAGCCATTCGAACTCCTCGGGGATCCAACTCAGACCGACGCCCAGGTCCACCCGCCCTGGGAACATCGCCGCGATGGAGCCGACCGCCTTGGCCACGAGCAGAGGCTCACGAAGGGGTGTCTTCATCACTGACGTGAGGAACCGGATCCTCTCCGTGGCGGCGGCCATCGCCGGGATCGACACCAGTGGTTCCACGAACGGCGTCTCCGCTGGCCAGAACCGGGCCCCGTCAGCCGTGAACGGATAGTCACCGGAGACCTTCTCGGGGAAGAACACCGAGTCCGGAACCGCTATCGAGTCCCAACCGCACTCCTCCGCGAGCCGAGCCATCGGCAGCAACCGTTCCGGCGGGCACATCGCGAGCGACAGGGAGAAGTCCACCGCCAGATTCTGACCGGACATGCGCCCGGACGTGACACCCCACGCCCCAAGGAACGATCCGTGGCCAGCCAGCCACATTCGGGCTGCCCTTTCGACTCGCTGCGCTCGCTCAAGGAGCGCACAGACCGACGGTCGAGCGGAGCACAGTGCAGTCGAACCTCGCCGAGCACTCGGATGTGACAGGCGTCCTACCACCCGACCGAGGTCCCACCGACTCATATGATGTCGCTGGTCCGACGCACGAGGAGCGACCCGAGATCGCCGCGACGAGCAACGACACGACCACCACAGCGTTCCCGGTCTCGCCCGAGCGCCGCTCCCTCTATGCCGAGGTCGACTCCCTGGCCGCCGAGTTCCGGGCCACCCAGGACCCGGATGTGGCGATTGCCCTGGCGGACAAGCGATTCGAAGCCGCAGCGGGCTACGACGAGGAGCCGGTCCGCACCGATTGGCCGCCGGTGTACGAAGATCCCTTCCCAGACCTGAGGAAGGGTCGGATCCCCGAGGTCGGCACCGATCGCCTCGACGCACGTACCGTCGCCGGCGGAATCAAGCACCGCGGAAGTTGCATCGTTCGAGGGCTGTTCAGCCCGGAGCAGGTGAAGCGCACCGTCGAATCGATCGACCGTGTCGCCTCATTGCGCACCGAGGAGGAACCCGAACCCGACGAACCCGACGCCTGGTATCGGCCCTACCTGAACATCGGACCGATGCGCCGGGGTCTGAGACGCATGGTCATCAGGGATGGCGGCACATGGCTCGCGGACTCCCCCATCGTCGCTGCGCGGGTCCTGGACGACCTCCGCCAGGCAGGTGTGATCGACCTCGTGACCGAGCACTTCGGTGAACGCCCGTTCTTCTCGCTCCAGAAGTCGACCTTGCGTTACAGCGAACCGGTCCACAACTTTGCCGGCTGGCACCAGGACGGTTCGTTCCTCGGGTGGAACTCCCGCACGATCAACGTGTGGGTCGCGCTCTCGGACTGCGGAGGTGACCATCCGACGCCCGGTCTCGAGATCCTGCCGAGGCGCATCGAGCGGATGCTCGACCAGGACGGCGGGCTCGGTTCGGCGTCGATCTCCGATGCGACAGTGCTGCGAACGGCCGGTCCGACGTCGCTCGTCGTTCCCGAGTTCAAGGCCGGAGACGCCCTCATCTTCGATCAGAAGCTGGTGCACCGGACCCACCTGTTCCCCGAGATGACCAAGCCCCGTTACGCGTTGGAGTGTTGGCTGTTCGCCCCCGCCCACGCACCGGAGCCGTACGTGCCTCTGCTCGTCTGACTGCGGACGGTCCGACGTCTACTTCGACACGATCCGCGCTGGCACCCCAACCACGACCGCACCGTCGGGAACGTCCTCCAGGACGACCGCATTCGCCCCGATGACCGCTCCGCGACCGACGGTGATGGGACCGAGCACCTTCGCGCCCGTTCCGACCGTCACCATCGACCCGAGGGTAGGCCCACCGGCTTTGCCGGCGATTCTCCCGATCGTCGTGAACGGGCTGAGCGTCACACCGGTGCCGATCCGGCAACGGGTGTCGACGACGACCTGGCCATGGGGAATGTGTACGCCGGGTTCGAGGATCGCAGGGTCGCCGATGCAGATCTGACCGGTGATGATCGCCAGGCGGTGGAACAAGCGGGGGACGATCGGGACACGTCTCCGCTGGAGCGCAGCCTTCGCCCGGTAGCAGACCTGGGCGAAGAACGAATCGCCGACGACGATCAGTCGAAGGACCTGGAATGCAGCGCCGGCGCCCCCTGAGGTCTGCCAGCGGTCGCCTCTCAGCCTGGCGAGCATCTGCGCGTCGGCCCGGACGGCTGTGAGGAACCTCGGATGCTGCTCGCGCACCTCCTGACGGAAGGCCCGCGCCCATTCGTCCTGCGGTTCTGCGCCCATGGCCCAGACCCGCTCGGCCACCTTCTTCGCAGGCTCGGGAAGCCCTGGCATCACACCTCCGGTCTCACCGGCTCAGGAGAACCGTCGCAGCGTAGAGGCCCGCAGCAGCCTCGGCCGAGGTCGATCCTCGACAGGAGACTTGACATCGGTTCCGATTGGGGAAACATCGACGCGATGGAGACACCGACCGTCGTACCTTCGCTCGCCTACGCCGATCCCAAGGCAGCCACCGAGTGGTTGGCCGACGCGTTCGGGTTCGAGTTGACGATGGCCATCGAGGATCCGGACAACCCGGCAATGGCCCACTACGAGATGTCCTGTGGCGGCACGGGACGAGTCATGCTCGGCGGCCACTGGGTCGAGTGGTTCCGCAGTCCGAGCGCCGCCGGGGGCATCAACACCCAGACGGTCCACGTGAGCGTCGACGCAGGCATTGACTCTCACTTCGACCATTCTCGGGCGCACGGCGCCGAGATCATCCAGGAGCCGGCCGACCAGTTCTTCGGCCATCGCACCTACCGGGCGCTCGACTGCGAAGGACACTGCTGGACGTTCTCCCAGAAGGTGCGCGAAGTCACCAGGGCCAAAGCCGAGGCCGCGATTGGAGTACCGATCTTCGCCACCGAATGGGCCTGAGGCCACCTCGGCCAGAACCCGGAAGTCACCCCGCCAGGTGATCCGATCCACGTCGAACGCTGGTGCCCGCCCAACACCGACTAGCGAACGGCCTTGTGGAGCTAAGGAGAATCGAACTCCTGACCTCTTCCATGCCATGGAAGCGCTCTACCAACTGAGCTATAGCCCCGAGGGGACGGCCATCCTATGACGGGCCCACGATCCGCTCCAACTCATCGAAGCCGAAGGATCGAGTGCGACCCGACCACGCCGTCACGCTGTCAACCTGCGGCTTCGTCCTGATCCGGAGGTTGCTCCTGTCGCCAGTCGATGCGGGGAACGTCGGACCAGAGGCGCTCCAGGTCGTAGTAGTCCCTGCTCTCCTGCAGGAAGACGTGGGCGACGAAGTCGCCGTAGTCGAGCAGCACCCAGCGCAGGTCGTCGAGACCCTCGGTGCGTATCGGCTTCGGCCCACCGGCCTCCCCCACCACCTTTTCGATCTCCTCCGCGATCGCCCTGACCAGGCGGTCGTTCGGGGCCGAGGCGATCACGAACAAGCCGCAGACGGCCAGCACCTCGCCGACCTCGAGTACGACCACATCGGTCGCGTTCTTGGCGTCGGCCGCCCGTGCGGCAGCGACGGGCCAGCGGACGTCTTCGTCGGTGTCGGCTGCCATCAGTTGCCTCCCTCGGAGTCGAGGACGTCCCGACCGAGGATCACGGTCAGGTCGACGTTGTCGGGCGCTGAGGGGTCGAGACGAACCGTTCCGTCCTTCGCTCCGAGAACGCCGAGCATCGTACGGGCCGCTTTCTCGGCGGATGCAACGGCATAGACGACCTCGGTCCTGTCACGACCGAACGAAGGCCCGTTGCCCATGACCGCGATAGCGCCGTCGGCGGCGACGACCTTGCGGATGATCGCCTCCGGTGGCGAACCGGCTTCAACACCGTTGAGCAGTCGCACCACGACGCGAGCCCCCGGGATCGGAGCGTCCGGAACGGGGACCGCGTCGACTATCGCAGCCCGCATCGCGGTCTGGTCCGGTACGTACAGGCCGCCCGGGTCATATGCGCCGGGTAGGGGCAGGTAGTTGACCGTGCCGGCTGCGAGGGTGCGGAGGAAGTGACCGATGCCCTGCGCCCGTGACCCTGGAACGATGCCCGGGTCGTTGGAGGCCGCGATCGCGTTCAGCCAGGAACGCCACACCCGTTCCTGCCGCACGAACTGGCTGAGTTGGTCCTCCCCTTCGCCCAGGTGGCCCATGTACGGACCGACCTGGGCGGCCGTCAGCGTCACGTTGCCGACCGGCAGGACGGTGCCGTCGGGAAGCGTCACCGGGTTCGGGTTGTCGACAGCGATCGATCCGACGGGTTGAAGGAGTTGGGCCAGCGAGCGGTCGTCGAGCGGGACTACCTCGTCGATTCCCACGTTGAGCAGGATCCCGACCTCGTGCGCCACCGCGTCCTGGGCACGATCGACTCTCGGGAGGAAGGCGTCGTAGACCATGCCGAGGGCTCCGAGGCCGTAGGCGGGGTGCTTCTTGGGCGCCATGTTCGGGATGAACATGACGGTCCCGCCCTTCGCGCTGTTGAGCGACAGGAAGGTCAGGGAGGCGAGTGAGCCGTCAGCGTTGCTCTGTACCAGAACCATCGTCGGCGTCGAGTCGACGATCTCCTCGTAGCCGGGCGCGCTCGGGTCGTTGCTGCGGGTGACCTCACGCCCGGCCGTCGAACGGACCACGAGCCGATACCCCTCGCGGCCGAGCACAGGGATCGCCGCGACCAACGCGAGCGTGCAGAGAGCGAAGCAAGCCCTGCGCCACCAGGCAGGGCGACCCGCGTGGCGAGTCGCCCGCGCATCGGAATGCACCACACGATCGTCCGCTGATGCGACCTCCGACCGTGATCCGCCCTCACCTTCGGACCCCTCCAGCAACACGTCCGAAGTGTCGATCGCGACCGTCTCAGCGGCTCGAGGCGCTGAGTTCGAGCGAACTGCCGCCGGTTCCAGATCCGGGATCGCGTCGAGTTGTGCCCGGAAAACGTCGTCCGGGGAACCTTCACCGTCGACGGACGTCGGAGCGTCGGGCTCCTGCTCGATGCCGAGACTCCGCCTCCTGACATCGACGCCCGGCCGTGGTCGGACGGGCGGCACCGGGGTCTCCGCGGTCATGCTGTGAGCTCGTCCGGCATCCGGTCAAGAGTAGAGGTCGCGCTCCCTCAGATAGGCAACGACCCCGGGAGGAGTGAGGTACTCGACCGAACGTCCGTCGACCACACGCTGGCGGAGTTCGGTGCTGGAGATCTCGAGTTCGGGAATGTCGATCCTGATCCACGAGAAGCCGTCGTCGATCGGGGTCGGCGTGCCGGGTCGGTCGACGACGACGAGCGTCGCCATCTCCGCGACCTCCTCGTGGCGCTCCCACGTGGCGAAACCGGCCGCCGCGTCGTTTCCGAGGATCACGAACAACTCGGCGTCGGGTTCCTCCGCGAGGAGGGCCGTCAGGGTGTCGGCCGTGTAGCTGAGCCCGCCCCTGCGGATCTCCACGTCGCTCACCTCGAGACCAAGTCTTCCTGCCACTGCGGCCTCGACCATCGCCAGGCGGTCCGCTGCCGGGCTGATGCTCCGCTCCCCCAACTTCTGCCACGGGGCATTGGCGACGACGAGCAGCACCACGTCCAGTCCGAGCACCTGATGGGCGTCGATGGCCGCCACGAGGTGACCGATGTGGGGCGGGTCGAACGTGCCGCCGAACACGCCGATCCGCCGGCCCCTTCGAGCGGATGTCACGCCGTCGACCTGACCGACCGTCATCGTGCGGTGACAGCGGTCATAGCGGTTGACGGAACACGAGGGAGCTTCGGCACGTTGGCGAAATTACCTGGAAGCAACTTGCCAGGACCCGATTGGGTGAAGACCCACACCGGGAATGAATCCCCCCTCACCCCTGTTGAGAAGGTCGTCATGAGTGATTCAGTTGGCCAGTACCTGAACGAGATCGGAGCCGTCGCGCTGCTCACGGCCGAGGAGGAACGTGAGCTCGCACAGGTGATCGAGCGCGGTGTGGCGGCACGTGCGCGCATCGCGGCCGGTGAGGGCACGGCTGAGGACCGACGGCTCGACCGGGCGGCGGCACGGGCCAAGGACCGCTTCATCCGGGCCAACCTGCGTCTCGTCGTGAGCATCGCCCGCAGGTACCCGCTGCCTCCGGCGATGGAGCTTCTCGATCTGATCCAGGAAGGCAACCTCGGCCTCGAGCACGCGGTCGACAAGTTCGACTGGCGCAAGGGNNAAGGGCTTCAAGTTCTCCACCTACGCCACGTTCTGGATCCGCCAGGCGATCGGTCGTGCGCTGGATCAGAAGGCGAGCCTCGTCCGGCTGCCGGGTGACCGTTCGGCGAGCCTCCGCGCTGCGCTTCGCCAGGTGTCCGGCGACGGCGACGAGTTGGACGACGAGCACGCACGCCTCCACCGTCTGGCGACCCCCACGTCTCTCGATCGCGTGGTCGGCGACGACGACGGGTCCGAGCTGGTCGACCTGTTGGCCGACGACACCCCCGGCCCAGAGGACGTTGCCCTCACGAACGAGCAGGACCAGATGGTCACGGACCTGCTCGATGTGCTCGACAGCCGGGCCCGTTTCGCGGTCGAGCAGCGCTTCGGCCTCCACGACGGGAGGAAGCGCTCCTACCGTGAGGTCGGCGAGGAGCTGGGCGTCACGGCGGAGGCAGCGAGGCGGATGGTGAAGCGGGCGGTGCACGCGGTGAAGACCGAGGCAGAGTCCCGGATCGACGCCGCCTGACCCCACGAACCACGGGCGACGGGAACGCGCTTTGCGTCACGGAGCCGGGTGGACCACGCTTTTCACGTGACCGACACCTCGACCTCATGGACCCCACGCTCCTGGCGTGACCGTCCCGCAGCCCAGCAACCGGATTGGCCGGACGAGGGTGCGTATGAGGCCGTCCTCAAGCAGATGTCGACCCTTCCGCCGCTCGTGTTCGCCGGTGAGGCAAGGGCCCTGACCGAGCACCTGGCCGACGTCGCCAACGGCGAGGCCTTTCTGCTCCAGGCCGGCGACTGCGCCGAGTCCTTCGACGCGTTCGGAGCGGACGCGATCCGCGACAAGCTCAAGGTCATCCTCCAGATGGCGGTCGTCCTCACGTACTCGTCGGGCGTCCCGACGGTGAAGGTCGGCCGCATCGCCGGTCAGTTCGCCAAACCTCGTTCCTCGCCGACGGAGACCGTCGGCGACGTCGTGCTCCCGTCGTTCCGCGGGCACATGGTCAACGACATCGCACCGAACGACGACGCGCGGGTACCCGATCCGAACCGTCTCCTGCAGGCCTACCACCAGTCTTCGGCGACCTTGAACCTCCTGCGCGCCTTCACCAAGGGCGGATACGCGGATCTGCAGCAGGTGCACACCTGGAACCAGCAGTTCGTGGCGTCGAGCAACGAAGGTCGACGCTACGAGCGTCTGGCCGACGAGATCGACCGGGCGTTGCGCTTCATGAAGGCGTGCGGCGTGAACACTCACAGCCAACCCGCACTGCACGAGGTGGACTTCTTCACCTCCCACGAGGCGCTCATCCTCGGCTACGAGGAGGCGATGACGCGTCGTGACTCGCTCACCGGCGACTGGTACGACACCTCAGCGCACATGATCTGGATCGGTGAGCGAACCCGACAGATCGACGGCGCCCACGTCGCGTTCTTCGCCGGGATCAAGAACCCGATCGGTTGCAAGGTCGGACCGACTGCGACAGCCGACGAGGTGCTGGCACTCTGCGAACGCCTCAACCCGGAACGTATCCCCGGCAGGCTGACCCTCATCACACGGATGGGCGCCGAGAAGGTGGAGGCGGGGCTGCCCCCTCTCCTTGCGGCGGTCCGGGATTCCGGTCACCCGGTGGTGTGGGCCTGCGATCCGATGCACGGAAACACCTTCAGCGCACCGGACGGTCACAAGACCCGGCACCTGAACGACGTTCTCGCCGAGATCGCAGGGTTCTTCGCCGCCCACAAGGCCGAGGGAACCTGGCCCGGTGGAGTCCACGTGGAACTCACCGGTGACGACGTGACGGAGTGCCTCGGCGGTGCCGAGGAGATCCTCGACACCGACCTCGGCTCCCGGTACGAGACGATGTGCGACCCGCGGCTCAACGGCCGGCAGTCCCTCGACCTCGCCTTCGAGGTGTCGGAGCTGCTACGCGGCTGACCGTCGGCCGAACCTCAGGCCGTGAGGGGCGTCCAGTAGCCCTGGATGTCGATCACGTAGTCCGATCGTCCGAGGAAGTTCCCGAACGCCAGGTCCTTCACCCCTGTGGGGGCGAGCGACACCGAACCCGTATTGGTGGTTCCCTCGTGTCGCGTGTAGTTCACGATCGTCGCGGACGGTTGTGCGACGTTGGCCGGCCACGCTCTCGTGTAGCCGGTCGAAGCCGGGGCCACGGCGGACACCGACGCCTCCGCCGACGTGGCGCCGTCCGGGATGCAACCTGCCATTCCGCCCTGGTCCGTGATGATCCCACCGGCGACCTGGTACTGGGTGATGGTGCCCGCCGACAGTGGTCCGTCGGTCTTGCGCGTGTCGAGCACCCGGCATGGCGTGATGGGAACGTAGAGCGACCCGGTCGCACCGTTGGGGACCTGTGCGGCGGGGACGAAGTAGCCCTGGACGTCGACCACGAAGTCCGCCGCGCCAAGGCCGTTGTAGAGCGAGAGGTCCAGTTTTCCAGTGGCCGCTAGCGTGACAGCTCCGGTGTTGGTGGTGCCCTTGCCCTTCGAGTAGTTGACGAATGTCGCCGTCGGCTGGGTGAGCCCCCGTGGCCACGCCCGCAGGTAGCCGCTCCGCGTCGGCGACACGGCGGAGATCGACGCCTCGACGGCTGTCACTCCGTCAGGCACGCAGGAGGAGTTGGCCCCCTGGCCCGTGATCCCCGAACCCGCCACCTGGATGTCGCGATGTCCGCCGGCCGCGAGCGGGCCGCCGGCGTGGCGTGTGTCGAGCACCCTGCACGGCGTGATGGGGACGTAGACCGAGCCGCCAGGCGCAGTCGCCGGAGGCACGTAGTAACCCTGGACGTCGATCACGTATCCGTGGGTCGTACCTGCGTTGCGCAGGATCAGGTCCTTCGTGCCGGTCGGGGCGAGCGGGACGGCGCCGGTGTTCGTCGTGCCCTGGGCGTTGTTGTAGTTGAGGAACGTGGCTGTCGGCATCGACTGACCGTTGGGCCATGCCCTCGTGTAACCGGCCCCCGGAGCGGCGAGCGCGGAGATGGAGAGTTCGGCGGCGGCGGCACCGTCGGGGATGCAACTCGACTTACCACCCTGGCCGGTGATCCCAGTTCCGGCGATCTGGATCGCCCGCTGCTCCGAGGAGGAGAAGCTCCCTCCCGCCTTGCGGGTGTCGAGGACGCGGCACGGCGTGATCGGGACGTACACGGTCCCCTCCGTCGTCGCCCCAGGGGTGACCGCGTTGGTCACCGGCGAGAGGGGCCCGGTGCCGTGTGCATTGGTCGCGCTCACCCGGAACGTGTAGGTGGTCCCGTCGCTGAGTCCGGTCACGGTGCCGCCGAGCACGTTGCCGAAGTTGTGTGGTGCCTGTGCAACGCCGTTCACGTAGGGGATGACGGTGTAGCCGGTCACCGGTGACCCATTGGGCGCCGCGGCTGACCAGTTCACGGTTGCGTTGCCGACCCCTGCGACTGCGAATGCCCCTACCGGCGCGCTGGGAGGTCCGGAACAGCCGACCGTGTCGGCGATGGCCTCGTCGGCCGTGACGAGCCCGCTGCCCACGGCACCGACGCCAAAGCTGCCGACAGCGCGGGCCGATGACTTCTGTGCGTCGATCAGATCGGCTCCGGTGGCGCAGGGGCTCTGCTCGAGTTGCAGGGCCGCAACGGCAGCGGCGTGGGGTGCTGCCGCGGAGGTTCCGTAGAAGCGGTAGAAGGATCCGGTGTAGTCGCCGAAGAAGCTGTTGCGTCCCCCGTCGGTCGCGGCGACGGTGAGCGTCCGGGTCTCGCACCCGCCCGGCAAGAGGGTGGCCGGGGTCGAGTCGACGATCGGTCCGTAGCAGACCGATCCGGGACCCCGGCTCGAGTACTCCTCCGGCTCGGAGGAGTCGTCGTACGGCACGGCCGCGACGTTGGCCCCTTCCTTGGATGCCGAGTGCCCGAAGATGGTCGGGCCGACGACGTCGCCACCGGTGCTCTGGTCGTACTCGACGTCGGTCACGTCACTCGACATGAGGATCGTCTTGAGACGTGGAGTTCCGCCGTCGGTTCCGTACTTGCCGAGGACGATCCTGTAGTTCGCCGCTGCACCCGTGTAGTTGTCGATCCCGACGATCTCGAACGGCTTCTGGGAGCCGTTCGGGTTGTCCTCCATGCTCGAGGCGACGACATCACCGGCATCGTCGAGCACGAAGAGGTCGATGTCGGTCGTCACGCCGTTGGTGGGCTCGTTCCAGTCGAGCTTCAGGATCGCCGACCCGCCGGCGCTGAGTCGGATCATGTCCGTCGCGTCCACCCCGGCACCTGAGGCGAAGTCGTGGCAGGAGGACAGTCCGACACCCCCGACCGCGGCCGGGCAGGAGGTCGGCCTGTATGCCATTGCCTCGTAGGAGGCGACGTTCTTGCCGCCGAGGATGATGTTGTCGTTGCCCGCAGCGGAGAAGTAGGCGACCCCCTGCGAACTGACGTCGCTCACTGCCTTCGCCACGGCCCCGTCCTGGTAGACGGGCTCGGCGAAGTAATAGATGTCGTCGACGATCACCTTCGCACCGGCGGATGCGAGGGCGCGGATCTGGTTGGCGAAGTCGACCTCACCGTTGTTCGCCGTGGCGAACCTGATTCCGGCGCCCGGTGCTATGTCGTGGACGATCTGTGCCATCGCTCGTCCCTCGTCGGTTCCGGTCTGGTTCAGTTCGGCCTGTATCTGCACCGGATTCGTCCGGCCGCACGGATTTCCGACTCCCGGCAACTCGCCGTTGGAGACGTCGGTGGCAGCGCCGCCGAGTGTGTCGTACGAGTCGCTCAGCACCCCGACGGTGACGCCGCTCCCGTCCACTCCGTAGGTAGACCGCGCCTGCGCCGCGCGCAGCTGGGTGTCGCCCTCGGTGATGAGACGGTTGCTGCAAGACCCGCGGGTCCCTACGCCGTCAGGATCGATCGCCCCGGCCGGGCCGTCGCCGACGGTCTTCCCGACTCGCGGGGCCAGGGTCTCGCCCACCCACGCGACCCCCGGCACGTTCGCGACGTCCCGAAGCTTCGAGATCGGGACCTGCATCGACACCCGACGTTCCGCATCGGCTCGGGCCGTCACCTTCGCCCCGGCGGCCGTCAATCCCTGGAACACCGCCTCCTCGGCGGAATCCAGTCGAGCCTCGACCACAACAGTGCCGTGAGGTCCGCGCAGCAAGGAACCGGGCCCCGTCGCCGGCAGGCCGAGCGCCGCGCTCTGCTGTGCCTTGGACCGCCTCGTGAAACCCTGACCCGAAAGGGTCAGCAATCGGTCGGAAAGGCGCGACCCACCGTTCTTCGTCGACACCGCCGACTTCTCCAACGAACTGGAGCCGAGTCCTTCGGTCCGAGCGGCCGCTGGGGCACCTGCCGCGCACACCGCCATCACCGCTCCGAGCGCGAACCATATGCGGGCTCTCGTCATCTCCGTCGCCATCCCAACCTTGTCTCGGAACTGCCCAGCCCTCGACCGGGTGGGACGCGGCGGCAGGCTATACGAGCGACGTCGGGCGCGTCGCGGCACCTCCGCCCGGCAACCACGACCGGAGGCTCGCTGCGAGGGGTCCCGGAGGCCGGAAGCCCACCGGCCACGATTCTTGACCAAGGTGCTCGGGATTTGTCATCCTGGTAATTCCCGACCTGGATGGTCATCTATTCGACCGTCCTCCGCACAGACATCGAAGGCCGAAATGACAGCAAACGTCGAGATCGACCCCGGCCAGCTCGCAGACATCGAGAAGTTCGAACGTGTGCTCACCGGTTACCTGGCCGGCGACATCGAAGAAGACGTCTTCCGGGTGTTCCGACTTCACAACGGCATCTACGGCCAGCGCCAGGGCGGCCGCAACCAGATGGTCCGGGTGAAGCTCCCCTACGGCGGGATCGAACCCGAGCAGTTCGAGAAGCTCGCGGACCTCGTGGACCGTTTCTCCCGGGGCTGGGGCCACATCACGACCCGCCAGAACATCCAGTTCCACTTCGTGCAGTTGGAGAAGGTCCCCGAGGTGATGCGCGAGCTCGCCGAGGTCGGGCTTACCACCCGCGAAGCCTGCGGGGACGCGGTCCGCAACGTCATGGGCTGCCACCTGGCGGGGGCGTGCCCCAAGGAACACCTCGACATCGGCCCCTGGGCGAGAGCGGCGTACGAGTACTTCCTGCGCAACCCGCACAACCAGCGACTCCCCCGCAAGTTCAAGATCAACTTCTCCGGTTGCGAGACCGACTGCGGTCAGGCGATGTTCAACGACGCCGGCGTGGTGGCCACGACCCGGACGCTTCCCGACGGGACATCCGAAGCCGGTTTCAAGGTGTTCGTCGCCGGTGGTCTCGGCGCCAACCCGTTCCCGGCGATGGCTCTCGAGGACTTCACACCTCGTGAGGAGCTGATGCCGACGCTCGACGCCATCGTCCGGGTGTTCAACCAGACCGGGGAACGCGACAACAAGCTCCGCGCCCGCATGAAGTGGGTCGTCCAGAAGCTCGGTTGGGAGGAGACCCAGCGGCGGATCCTCAAGGAGCGCAAGTTCCTGCTCGCCTCGTCCAACTGGCCCGGTGGAATCCCGGCGATCGTCCACGAGAAGGGCGATGCCCCGGCCGGTGTCGCCCCGGGTGCCACGCCGACCGTCATCGGGCAGGGAACACCCGTGACCATCCGCTCACGCGACCCCTACGGCAGCTGGGAGGAGGCGAACGTAGTCCGGGGTGTCGCCAACGGGACCGTGTCGGGCATCGCCTACTCGAAACTCGGCGACCTCACCTCGGCGCAGTTCCGTGCCCTCGCGGCGATCCAGCGTGAGCTCGGAGCCACCGTCCGCCTCACGAACCGCCAGAACGTCGTGTTCCGGGACCTCACCGAGGAGCAGTTGCCGATCCTGTTCGAGCGTCTGCAGGCGATCGGCATGGCCGAGCCCGGCGCAGAACTGTCCCGGGATGTCGTCTCGTGCCCGGGTGCCGACACGTGCAACCTCGCGGTGACACAGTCCCGTGGTCTGGCCGATGCGATCAGCGCCCGCCTCGAGGAGGAAGGCCTGGCGGAGGTCGGTGGTGTGCGCACCAACATCTCCGGCTGCACGAACTCCTGCGGCCAGCACCACATCG
>JAGQSN010000180.1 GCA_020439555.1 Acidimicrobiales bacterium
TTCCCGTCACCCCCGACCGCCTCGTCGACGACGGCGACCGGATCGTCGTGGGCGACCTCACCTTCGACGCTATCCACCTGGTGGGGCATACCCCTGGATCGATCGCGCTGGCGCTGACCGACGGCGATCGGGGTGAGCGCAGCGACGGGGGTGGTTTCACCGTGCACCTGTTCACCGGCGACTGTCTGTTCCCCGGCGGGGTCGGCAAGACCTGGAAGGACGGTGACTTCGAGATTCTCCTGGAGGACGTGTCCGAGAAACTGTTCGGCCGCTACGGCGACAACACCGTGATCTACCCGGGGCACGGCAAGGACACCACGCTGGGAGCCGAAAGGCCGCACCTGGACGAGTGGCGCGAGCGTGGCTGGTAGGAACTCGTCTCGCCGGGGTACGGCCGATTCGCGGGTAAACTGGATCGAATGTGCGTCTCAGATGGGCCCGGATCAGCGGTGACCACCCAGCACGACGATCTCGGCACAGCCGACGGTTCTGACTCAGGGGTGATCTCTGTGTCGCCCGTCGCAGTGGAGCAGGAGCATCTCGACCTGACGTATGCGCGTCTGGACCGGATGCGTGCCACGACCAACCGGCGGCTCGCGGCAGCCCTGCGGGAGGATGGCGACTCCCCTCAGGCATTGTCCGAACGTGAGTCGTACGAACGCCTGTACACCGAGGATCTCACCAAATTCGATGCGGCCGAACACAATCTGTATTTTGGCCGACTTGATCTCGATGACGGCGAGATCCGGCGTATCGGGCGCATCGGCATCCTCGATGACGACGACGCCGACAGCACCCTGCTGCTCGATTGGCGCGCTCCCCTCTCGCGCCCGTTCTATCTCGCCACCCCGGCAGCCCCCGAATCGGTGGAGATGCGGCGCCACATCCGGACTCGCAACCGCACGGTACGGGCTGTCAACGACGAGTACCTGACCGGCGATCGCGCCGGCGCTGATCCCTCGTCGCACGGTGATGTGGTCAACGAGTCGGCATTGGTCGCCGCACTCAACGCCGCCCGCACCGGCGAGATGACCGACATCGTCGAAACGATCCAGCGCGAGCAGGACATCATCATCCGGTCGACGCACCGCGGTGTGACCGTCATCCAGGGCGGCCCGGGAACGGGCAAGACGGCGGTGGCATTGCACCGTGCCGCGTACCTGCTGTACACGCATCGGGACACTTTGTCGCGCAGCGGAATCCTGATCGTCGGACCCAACGACGACTTCCTCGAGTACATCGGTCAGGTGCTGCCGTCGCTGGGCGAGTCGGGGGTTCTGCTGTCGACGATCGGCGACTTGTTCCCAGCGGTGAGCGCGGGGGCCACCGACAGCCGCGAGGCCATGGCGGTCAAGGGCAATCTGCGCATGGTGGACGTGATCAAACGGACGGTGCGCTCCTACCAGTCCCTGCCATCGAGTCCGGTGCCGGTCACGTTCGACACCTACGAGGTGCAGATCACTTCGGATCTGGTGAAAACGGCCCGCGCCAAGGCCCGTGGCTCCCGCAAGGCACACAATCAGGCGCAGCGGATCTTCGTGCGGGCCGGGCTCGACGGCCTCGCACACGCCCACGCGCGAACGATCGGCGCCAGCCTGATCGACGGTTCGCAGCTCCTGAGTCCCGGCGACATCTCCGACATCCGGGACGAGATGGCACAGGACCCCGATATTCGGAGGGAACTGCTGCGCTTCTGGCCGACGCTGTCGCCCCTCGATGTCTTGCGCGATCTGTACGGCGATCCGGCCGCGATCCGTCGGGCCTCCCCCGGCTGGTCCGACTTCGACCGCGATGCCCTCCACCGCACCACCGCGGCACGACCCGAGGGCGCCGACCTGTCCCCTGCCGACGTCCCGCTGCTCGACGAGATCGCCGAGCTCATCGGTTTCGGCACCGAGGACGACGAGCGAGAGCAGCAGGCCCGTTGGCGCAGGCAGCTCGCCGAGGCTCAGGAGGCGCTCGACATCCTGACCGGCTCGGCACCGCAGGACCTCGAGGACGACCTCGATCCCGAGATTCTGATGGCCTACGACCTGATCGACGCCGAACAACTCGCACAGCGCCAGACCCGGCGCCGCAATCTCACCACCGCCGAACGCGCCGTCGGCGACCGGCAGTGGGCGTTCGGTCATGTGATCGTCGACGAGGCGCAGGAGTTGTCGGCGATGGCGTGGCGGATGCTGATGCGGCGGATTCCCAACCGCTGGATGACGATCATCGGGGACACCGCCCAGACCGGCGATCTCGCCGGCACCCGATCGTGGCAGGACGTGCTGGAACCGTACGTGGCCAAGCGGTGGCAGCTGCGTGAGCTGACGGTCAACTATCGCACTCCCGCCGAGATCACGCGCTACGCCAATCGCGTTCTGCACCACATCAATCCGGAACACTCGCCGCCGACATCGTTGCGCAGCAACGGAATAGAGCCGTATGCGGTCATGGGCTCGCCGCTGGCCGCGGCGGTCGTCGGGGCGCTGGGCGACTGGCCGGGCCTGACCGCGGTCATCGCACCCGACGACGAATGCGCCCCCATCATCGCCGCGCTCGACACCGGTGTCGCGGCAACCGCCGATGTGCGGGTGCTGACGGTGACGACGTGCAAGGGCCTCGAGTTCGACAATGTGGTGGTCGTCGAACCTGCGGCGATCCTGCGGCAGTCCCCACGCGGTCACAGCGACCTCTACGTGGCTCTCACCCGCGCAACACAGCGGCTCGTCGTTGTGCACGACGAGCCGCTGTGTGAAGAACTGTCAGATCTGCCCTGAGACGGGCAGAGCCTACGTGGTGTGGACGATCAGGACGTCCGAGGCCGACTTACGCGCGACGTCGGCGGGAACCGAACCCAGCAGACGTCCGGCGATCGAGTTGAGTCCGCGGTTGCCCACAACCAGCAGGTCGGCCGAGACATCGGTGACCAGTTGCAGCAGAGCGTCGACCGGGGCGCCCTTGACCGGACGCAACACCACGTTGACGGCGCCGGCCTTGGCGGCACGTTCCTTGGCCGTCCGCAGCACCTCTTCAGTGGGCGTGGAGCCCTGGATCTGGTAGGCCTCGTCCTTCAAGATGTCGGCAGCCTCGCCCGGTCCCCGGTCATTGGGAAGGTACGCGCATGCGATGACGAGTTTGCCGTCCCCGGCCAAAGCACCCGCACGTTCCACCGCCCTCAGCGACGACTCAGAACCGTCGGTGCCGACGACGATCGTTTGGTATGCGCTCATCCATATCCTCCATAGCTCGGCTTGTCGCCATAGGTCGATTATCACCGGCCGGTCGACCGGCTGGAGTGCCAGGTGGATATGCCCGCCTGACGAACCCCTTGATTCGCGACAGTAGCGGGAGGGTAACAGTTTTGTCGCCGATTCGTGGCGATCAGCACATCGGCACGCCGATAGTCATCCAGAACGGACCATGTGTCCGCTGACTCCCGGACCACCATGGCATGACTTGCCGGGGACACTACCGGATACCGGCCGCGTCCATACCCCGAAGTTCCTTCTTCAGGTCGGCGATCTCGTCGCGTAGCCGGCCTGCCAGTTCGAACTGCAGGTCACGGGCCGCACTCATCATCTGTTCGGTGAGCTGGCCGACGAGATCGGCCAACTCGGCACGCGGCATCGCCGACGTGTCACGCTTCTCGATCACCCCGGCGCTGCCCTTCGCTTTGGAGACCTCGCCCTGGGCACGACGGCCCCGGCTCGCGTTACGGCCCGAACCGCCGACCGCCACCGTGTCCTCGGCCTCCCGGTACACCTGATCGAGAATGTCGGCGATCTTCTTACGCAGCGGCTGCGGGTCGATGCCGTGTTCGGTGTTGTAGGCGATCTGCTTCTCGCGGCGCCGCTCTGTCTCCTCGATGGCATTGCGCATCGAGTCGGTGATCTTGTCGGCGTACATGTGCACCTGCCCGGACACGTTGCGGGCGGCGCGGCCGATCGTCTGGATCAGCGAGGTGGTGCTGCGCAGGAATCCCTCCTTGTCGGCGTCGAGGATCGCCACCAGCGACACCTCCGGCAGGTCGAGGCCCTCGCGGAGCAGGTTGATGCCCACCAGCACGTCGTACTCGCCGGTGCGCAGCTGACGCAGCAACTCGACACGGCGTAGCGTGTCGACCTCCGAATGCAGGTAGCGCACCCGGATACCGAGTTCGAGCAGATAGTCGGTCAGATCCTCGGACATCTTCTTGGTGAGCGTGGTGACCAGCACCCGTTCGTCACGTTCGGTGCGCACCCGGATCTCGTGGATCAGGTCGTCGATCTGCCCCTTGGTCGGTTTGACGATCACCTCGGGATCGACCAGGCCCGTGGGCCGGATCACCTGCTCGACGAACTCGCCCTGGGACTGTCCGAGCTCGTACGCCCCCGGCGTGGCCGACAGGTAGACGGTCTGCCCGATCCGGTCGACGAACTCGTCCCAGGTGAGCGGCCGGTTGTCGACGGCCGACGGCAGCCGGAATCCGTAGTCGACGAGGTTGCGTTTGCGGGACATGTCGCCCTCGTACATCGCGCCGATCTGCGGGACGGTCACGTGGGACTCGTCGATCACGACGAGGAAGTCGTCCGGGAAGTAGTCGAGGAGGGTGAACGGCGGCTCCCCCGGGCGACGCCCGTCGATGGGCGCCGAGTAGTTCTCGATGCCGTTGCAGTACCCCACCTCCGCCATCATCTCCAGGTCGTACTGGGTTCGCATCCGCAGGCGCTGTGCCTCCAGCAGCTTGCCCTCGGCCTCGAAATACGCGAGCCGTTCCTGAAGTTCGACCTCGATGCGCTCGATCGCCCGGCGCAACGCCTCCTCACCGGTCACGTAGTGGGTCGCCGACAGGACGGAGAAGTCCTGCAGTTCACGCAGCGACTCTCCCGTGAGCGGGTCGAACACGACCATCCGTTCGATCTCGTCGCCGAACAGCTCGATCCGGACGCAGGTCTCGTCGTACGCGGGGTGGAGTTCGATCGTGTCCCCCCGGACCCGGAACCGACCACGGATCAGGTTTGCGTCGTTGCGCTCGTAGCGCATGTCGATCAGCTTCGCGAGCAGGCCGCGATGGTCGACCTCGTCACCGACGTTCAGGGTGAGGAGGTTCTCCTTGTAGCGCTCGGGCGATCCGAGGCCGTAGATCGCAGACACCGACGCGACGACGATCACGTCCCGCCGTGTCAGCAGGGATGCAGTCGTCGAGTGGCGAAGCCGTTCGATCTCGTCGTTGATCGACGAGTCCTTCTCGATGTAGGTGTCCGACGAAGCGATGTAGGCCTCGGGTTGGTAGTAGTCGTAGTAGCTGACGAAGTACTCGACCTTGTTGTTCGGGAAGAACTCCCGGAACTCGCCCGCGAGCTGGGCGGCGAGCGACTTGTTCGGTGCGAGCACCAACGTCGGGCGCTGGTACCGCTCGACCGCCCAGGCGATCGTGGCGCTCTTGCCGGATCCGGTGATGCCCTGGAGGGTCTGGAACCGCTCCCCACCCTCGACTCCGTCGGCGAGCGCTGCGATTGCCTTCGGTTGGTCACCTGCGGGGCCGAACGGTGACACGACCTCGAAGCGTTGCTCGTTCGCCATGGGCGTCATGTTACGGAGGACCCCCGACGGTCCACCCTGGGAAGTCCGCGAGCGGCCTCCTAACGCAGGGACTCGATCCACTCCCAGAGGTCGTCGACCTGCGCGTTCAGTTCGTCGATCGAACCGGAGTTGTCGACGACACGGTCCGCCTTCGCACGGCGCTCCTCACGGGACGCCTGGCGGGAGATCCGGGCACGTGCGTCGGTTTCCTTGAAGCCTCGGTGTGTCACGAGTCGCTCGACGGCCAACTCGGGATCGACGTCGACCACCACCAGCGCGGCAAGGTCGTCGCGGCCGGACTCGACGAGGAGCGGCACGTCCAGGATGACCACGTCGTCGGTGACGCTCGCCTCCTCGAGTCGACGGGCGATCTCCGCACCGACTGCCGGGTGAACGATCGCGTTCAGGTCCGCCAGCGCCTCGTTGTCGGTGAAGACCAGGTCGGCAACGGCCTGGCGGTCGAGGCGACCGTCAGGCAGCAGGATCCCGCCGCCGAAGCGTTCGACCATGGCTTCGAGCACCGGCCCTCCCGGCTCCTGGAGTTCACGGACGATCGCGTCTGCGTCGATCACCCTCGCCCCGAAGGTCGCCAGGCGCGCCGAGACCGACGACTTCCCCGAACCGATCCCGCCTGTGAGCCCGATCAGCAGCATCCAAGCACGCTATGCGCGGAGGCGCTCACGCTCGGAACCGCGGGTGTCCGATGTCGTCCTATCCTTCGGATCTGATGACGGCCACGTCCACTCCCCCCGCCACGGACACGGTCCCGGCTCTCGAACGCCCGGAACGGGATCACGTCCTGCCGTTCCGGCCGGCGATCCTCGCCGTCCGCGGCGGCAGCACGGTCGTGTCGGTGGCACTCGCCGGCCCGTCGTTCGCCCACCAGGACTGGGGCGTCGTGGCGATCTGCTTCGTCGTGGTGCTCTACAACGTGTTCAGGATCATCCAACCGGTTCGCTACGTGGACGACACGGCGAGCCTCGTCCGTGTCCTGGCCGAGGTGGCCATCCATCTCGTCGCCGTGGTCGCAACCGGCTACTGGAACTCGCCGTTCGTGTTCTCGGTCATCTCGGCGGTGACGATCGCCGGATTCGCACGCGGGTTCGCGTTCGCGCTCCGGGTGGGTGTCACCGCTGCGGCCGCGATCAGCATCCCGTTCCTGCTCCAGGACCGCACCTCCCAGGACGTCCAGTTGGCGCTCCAGTGGTCGGTGTGGCTGGTGCTCGTCGCGCTCATCGCCGGCTACGCGCGTCGGATCACCGGCGAGGCCGACCGCCAGCACACCCTCGCCCTCGACCGTCTCAGCCGGCTGGCCGACGCGAACCTGCTGCTGTACTCGCTGCACCGGGTGGCGCAGACCCTGCCCGCCTCCCTCGACATCGAGGAGGCGCTCGACACGACGTTCGGCCGCCTCCGCGACCTGTTCCGGGCGGACGGCGTGACGGTCATGTTGCTGGACGACACGGACCAGACGTGGGTGGTCAAACGGACCCACGGCCCACGTCCGGCGCCGACCTACACGACCGAGACGTTGCCCGAACCGTTACGGAAGGCGGCCGAGACCAGGCACCCCGTGGCCGTGGAGGACCTTCACACGACGAGTCCGGGACTGGCTGCGGAGATGAGATCGGGCCTGTACGCGGCGCTGCCCGCCCGCGACGGAACGGTCGGCCTGGTAGCACTCGAGCACAGCGACCCGCGCCACTTCCGAGTCCGCGACCAGGAACTGCTCGACGGATTCGTCGAGCCCGCCGGACTCGCGCTCGACAACGCCCGCTGGTTCGGCCGGCTTCGTACCGTCGGAGCAGACGAGGAGCGGACCCGGATCGCCCGGGACCTGCACGACAGGATCGGACAATCACTCGCCTACCTGGCCTTCGAACTGGACCGCATCGTCAAGGTCGACGCCAAGGGCGACTCGGTCACGCCGCACCTGGAACGGCTCCGAAACGACGTCCGCAGCGTCGTCGGCGAGGTGCGGGACACCCTGTACGACCTGCGCACCGACGTGACCGACAGCCAGGACGTCGTCGACACCCTCACCGGATTCCTCGACCGGGTCAGGGAGCGCAGCGGTCTCGTCATCAAACTCGACGCCAAAGCCACGGGTCGGATCCCGATCATGCAGGAGCGCGAGCTGTGGCGAATCGCCCAGGAGGCCGTCACGAACGTCGAGCGCCACGCCCGCGCCACGAAGATCGCGGTGAGCTGGCGATGCGACGGACAGCGTGCGGTCCTGCTGATCGTGGACGACGGGATCGGCTTCCCGGCCGGCAAGGCCGGTCGCCTCGACAGCTACGGGGTCGTCGGGATGCGCGAGCGGGCGGCGAGCATCGGCGCCACGCTCGACATCGCCGGCACCGAGGGCAAGGGCACGACGGTCCGTTGCGAGGTCCGGGCCGTCGAAGGGCGCTGAAGGCTCGGCATCGAGGATCGCCCGAGCCCGGACCCTGACTGTGCAAGGATTGTCCGGCCGCCCCTCACCCCGGAGACCGAGTTGACCATTCGCCTGCTCCTGGCCGACGACCATCGCATGCTGCGCGAGGGACTGCGGCGCAGCCTCACCGACGAAGGGTTCGACGTCATCGGCGAGGCGTCGGACGGAGCCGAGGCCGTGGAGATGGCCGCTGCGCTTCTACCCGATGTCGTGCTTATGGACGTGACGATGCCCGACGTCGACGGTGTCGAGGCCACCCGTCGCCTCAAGTCCTCCCACCCCGACATCCCCGTCGTGATGCTCACGATGCACGCGGACGAGACGGTCATCGCCGACGCTATGCGCGCCGGAGCCGTCGGCTACCTGGTGAAGGACTGCTCGACCGACGAGATCGCGGAGACTCTGAAGCTCGCCACGAACGCCGACACGACGCTCTCCACCGAACTGGCCGGAGTCATGCTCGACGAAGTCCGCCGGATCGATCCTGTCCCCGCGGACGACTCCGACCGGATCGTCACCAAGCGCGAGGTCGAGGTCCTCCAGTTGATCGCCGACGGCTGCTCCACCCAGGAGGTGGCGGACTCGCTCTACATCAGCCAGAAGACGGTGAAGAACCACCTCGCGTCGATCTACCAGAAGCTCGACGCACGCGACCGGACCCAGGCCGTGCTCCAAGCGGTCCGGATGGGCATCGTCCGACTGACCTGACGCGACCGTGGGGTGGGCCTTGGCCCACCCCACGTCCTTCTCCCTCCACCCGGCTTGCGGGTGAACCTCACCGCCGTCGGCGGCTCGAAATCAGCCTTGACAGTTGGCCGGAACCGGATTGCCGTCGTAGGCGGCCTCGATGCAGTCCTTGGATCGGTTGAGGCCCGTGTCGTTCGACTGACCGAAGTATCCGACGGCTCCGATGCAGACCGCCGCGATCAGCGCCAGCAGAAGCGCGTACTCGACGAGACCGGCACCGAGCTCCTCCAGGCGACGGCGGACAGGGACTTGCTGGCTTTGCGTGTGAAACCCGATCACGACATCCCTCCCGGAAATGGTCACGACAGGAACATCGGCAAGATCGCAGTATCGCTCCATAGGCCTGCTGGCCCATTCCCAAATGCACGAACTGAACGGACCCGACCCTCTTGCGGCCGCGGTCGCCGAGAGATCCGGAGACTCAGCCGTCGGGTAGCGCCACCAGCCAGCCGTCGTCCTCGTGCACGACCCGCCAACCTGTCCGCCCGGCCTGGAGCCACCTCCCGAACGGCGAGTCGGCCTGCCAGATCACCGCGGTCGGGTCGATACGGTCCAATGTCGCACCGAACTCGTCCTCGCGTTCCTCGTCGCGTAGCAGTCTGTACGAGTCGATGACCGACATCGGGTACATGTCGACGCGGTCGTCTAGGAACACGCGAACGTCATCGGGCCCGAACCGCACCTCCAGATAGTTGCCGACGACGTCGGAGGCCAGGATCCGCGAGTCGGGCCCCAGATGGCCGGAACGCTCCAACCACGTCGCCGAGGACGTCGGGTAGGCATCGAGCTTCGTGTCCGGCCCTGCCAGCCCCATGACGGCGAAGAGTACGGCGATGACCAGGAATGCCAT
The DNA here is from genome assembly GCA_020439555.1 of Acidimicrobiales bacterium. GTDB lineage: Bacteria > Actinomycetota > Acidimicrobiia > Acidimicrobiales > Iamiaceae > Aquihabitans. The sequence continues at coordinate 9,585 of JAGQSN010000180.1, forward strand.
GGCGGCGGGACGGTTGATCGCCCTGCGATCCTGCGCTTCGACACGACCGAATCCGGACAGGGCCGGCGCTGCGGCAGCAGCGATGACGATCGACGCCTGCGGAAGGTTCCTCATGCTCGTCGCCGCTGCGACTGCGAACACGACGATGGGAAGGATCGACCTCCAGGACCTCCGACGTACCAGCACCGCCAGCAGACCGACGACCGCCAGGACGGCGAAGATCCATTGGGACGGCCGATCCCAGCCCGGCGCCTGCCACTCGACCACCGCCGTGAAGGCCTCACGACGCTTCATCAGACCCAACGGGAACACGAGCAGTTTCGGACCCAGCGGGTTGAGCGAGGCCGCGACGATCCCGGTCACGCACCAAGCCAGAGCACGCAGTTCGACACGGGGCGACTCACCGTCGAGGCGGCGGCCGACCGCGAGCAGAACCAGGATCCCCGGCGCGAACGGGAACGATCCGTGCGTGTTGACCCACACCCACATGACGGGCACGAGCCACGCCGGGTGGAAGCCGTCCTCGGCCGCGAGGATGACCAGCGCCAGGCCGACCAGGCCGAACATCAGGGGACGCTCCGACCAGTAGGTCGTGCCGACGACGACGACCGCCGCCACCAGGCAGAGTCGAACGGGCAACGACTTGCCGGGTGCCGTCAGTCGCCAGACCAGCAGGACCAACGCCACGGTGAGCACCGCCACCAGGAGCCGTACGGCGGTCAGGCCCCCGAGCCGTTCGAGCGACGCGTAGATGACGCTGGCCAACCAGCTCTGCACGGTCCAGGGGTCACCGTGGGCCGTGAAGGAATACGGATCGACCTTCGGCACGCTCCCCTGCTCGAGGATGAGACGTCCGGTGGCCAGATGGGTGAAGAAGCTGTTGTCGCTGAGCGGACGAAGGCCGAGCTGGATGCCGACGATGCAGAGGACGGCTACGACGACTCGTTCGTAAGTTGCTCCGCTGGTCCTGGTCCCCTCGACGGCGTCCTCGGTGTCGGGGTCCTGCGTCGTGGTCACGGTCCCAGGATCGCCGTCGAAACTTCCCGGGTGGTGGACGTTTCCCTCCCCCGGGTGCGTGACCGTGTCCCCTGCGGCTGCGGTCGATTCGACGGTCAAGTCGCTGCCCGAGCCACCCATGTCCCGATCCGAGCTGTCAGAAGGAATTCTTGATGTTGATGATCGCGGGCCCGATGACGACCACGAACAACGCGGGGAAGACGCAGAAGACCATCGGGATCAGCATCTTCACAGGGGCCTTCTGAGCCCGTTCCTGGGCGAGCTGGCGGCGCTTGATGCGCATCTCGTCGGCCTGTGCCCTGAGAACCCGGCCGATCGACACACCGAAGGTGTCGGCCTGGAGGATGG
>JAGQSN010000181.1 GCA_020439555.1 Acidimicrobiales bacterium
TCGGCGTGATCCAGGCCTGCCTCGAACAGAGTGTCCAGTACGCGAAGGACCGCAACGCGTTCGGGCGGCCGATCGGCAGCAACCAGGCGGTCGCTTTCAAGTGCTCGGACCTGGCCGTCATGGCCGACACGGCACGGACACTCACCTACAGGGCGGCGTGGCTCAAGGACCGCGGTCGACCGTTCAAGCAGGCCGCTGCAACGGCCAAGTTGTACGCGACCGAAGCCGCTGTCACCGCGACCCGTGAGGCGACCCAGATCTTCGGCGGGTACGGCTTCATGGACGAGACGCCCGTGGCACGCCACTACCGGGACTCGAAGATCCTCGAGATCGGCGAGGGCACCTCGGAAGTGCAGCGGATGATCATCGCCAGGGAACTGGGCCTTCCTCAGTAGCGACACGCCTCCCCGTGTCGGCGTGACATCGGGATGACTCATCACCGCTGGTAGCGTCGATCGCCATGTCGTCGCCCGTCCCCACGGCTCGGCTCCGTCGGACCTGGCCGCAACGACTCCTGATCGCCTTCAACGTGGTGGCGATCATCTCGGCGCTCGCCATCGCCGGGGCCGTTGCCTGGGGCAAGGACACCGTGGGTGAGGTTCCCCGCATCCAGATCCGTTCCAGCGAGTTCACGCCCGCGAGCGAACTCGCCGCCGGAGACCCGGTCAACTTCCTGATCGTCGGAACCGACGACGCGACCGGACTGGATCCGAACGACCCGTTGCTCGACGGGCGTGAGGACGTCGGCGGCACCCGCAGCGACGTGACGATGGTGGTACGGCTGGATCCGAAGCACGGGACGGCCTCGGTGGTCTCGTTCCCTCGTGACCTGTGGGTGAAGATCCCGGGTCACGGATCGAACCGGATCAACTCGGCCATCGCCTACGGCGAGGGTGACCCCGCATTGCTGATCGACACGTTGAAGGAGAACTTCGGCATCTCGATCAACCACTACGTCGAGGTCAACTTCGCGGCATTCAAGAACGTCGTGTCCCAGATCGGTGGAGTCAAGGTGTACATCTCGCACCCGCTGCGGGACGGTCGGGCTCAGCTGAACATCCCGCAGGCCGGTTGCCAGGTGCTCGACAAGGATCAGGCCCTCGCCTACTCGCGGTCCAGGCACCTCCAATGGCAGGACGCGAACGGTCGTTGGCGATCCGATCCGACCGGTGACCTCGGCCGCATCAAGCGTCAGCAGGACTTCGTGCGGCGCACGATCGCCCAGGCGATCGACAAGGGGGCCCGTAATCCGGCGACGCTGGCCCGGCTCATCCGGACCGGTGTCAAGCACGTGACGCTCGACCCCTACACGACGCCTCAGGACCTCATCGATCTCGGTCGGGCGTTCGACACCTTCGAACCCGACGAACTGAAGACGATCGAGATCCCGGTCGTCAACGCGACCCGCGGGGGAGCAGCGGTCCTCGACGCCGTCGAACCTGAGACGACCGAGCTGCTCGCCCCGTTCCGGGGCACCGTCGAGAACTCCGGCGAGGTGTTCGACCCCTCGACCATCGACATCAGGGTCGCCAACGGGACCCACCGCCCCGGCGAGGGCGCCGCCACGACGGACCGGCTCGCCGCAGCAGGTTTCAAGGTGCTCGACCCGAGGGACGCGGACGCTCTCGCATGGCGCACGACCATCACCTACCAGCCCGCGGCCGAGGCCCAGGCCCGCTTCGTCGCCCGTTACCTGGATGCGGATCCGATCCTGGTTCCGGACCCCGAACAGGGCACCGAGATCCTGGTGACCACCGGTCCGGACTTCGTCGGAGTGCTGGACACGCCGAAGGACGCCGACCAGAAGCTCGAGGTCATGGGTACGACGACCACGCTGGCGACGACCACGACGACGGTCACGGCCGACTCCTCCGAAGCCGCGGTGACCACCTCGACCGCAGCACCGACGACCACGACGAGCACCACCTTGCCGCCGTCGTCGCCGGTCTACGTGCCGGCTGCCATCCCGGCCGGCGAGGACTGCTGAGAACCGGATCGGTTCCCTCGAAGCCCTCCTCCCGGGTCAAGTGACGTAGGAGACGGTCGATACGATGTCGAGGTCCAACGCCGTTCCGGTGACCGGACCACGAGCGGTGTCCGTGGACGTCCACGGCGGACCGAGGAGAGGAAGCATCAGATGGGCAGCAACGTCGCGATCATCGGGACCGGTTACGTCGGGCTGACGACAGGAGCCTGCCTGGCGCACCTGGGACACACGGTCGTGTGCGCGGATGTCGTGCCGGAGAAGGTGGCGGCCCTCAACGCCGGTGAGGTCCCGATCCTCGAAGCAGGTCTCGACGAGCTCGTCCGGGAAGGTGTGAAGAGCGGGCAGCTCTCGTTCGTGCTCGGCGCCGAGAACGCCGTGGCCGACGCGGAGTTCGTGTACCTGTGCGTCCCGACCCCACAGGGCGGTGACGGTGCCGCAGACCTGAGCTACATCGAACAGGCCGCCCACCAGATCTCGGCTCACCTCCAACCCGAGGCGGTGGTGATCAACAAGTCCACCGTCCCCGTCGGCTCCACCCGGGTCGTCGAGCGCGCCCTCGGCCGGAGCGACATCGCCGTCGTGTCGAACCCCGAATTCCTGCGGGAAGGCTCGGCCGTCCACGACTTCCTGAACCCGGACCGGGTCGTGATCGGAGCGGACGACCAGGCGGCGGCCATCCGCGTCGCCGGCCTCTACCTGGGCCTCGCCGCGCCGCTCCAGGTCACCGACCCCGCCTCGGCGGAGACCATCAAGTACGCGTCGAACGCCTTCCTCGCGACGAAGATCAGCTTCGTCAACGCGATCGCGGCTGTGTGCGAAGCCGTCGGTGCGGACGTGAACGACGTCGTCCTGGGGATGGGATACGACAAGCGGATCGGCAACGCCTTCCTGCGGCCCGGCCCTGGCTGGGGAGGTAGCTGCTTCCCGAAGGACTCCCACGCGCTCGTGAAGATCGCGGAGGACGCCGGTTACGACTTCGGGTTGCTCCGCGGTGTCATCGACGTGAACCGCGAGCAGTTCGAGAGAGTCGCCGACAAGATCGAGAAGATGGCGGGCGGTTCCCTGGAAGGTAGGACCGTCGCCCTGTGGGGCCTCACGTTCAAGGCGCGGACCGACGACCTCCGTGACTCGCCGTCGATCGAGATCGCAGGTGTGCTCAAGTCGCGTGGTGCCCGCGTGGTCGGGTTCGACCCGTCCTCGCCGTCCGCGCACGACTCACGCCTAGCGGGGATCGAGGTGGTGGACGACCCGTACGCCGCGGCGACGGGCGCCGCCGTGCTGGCTGTCCTCACCGAGTGGGACGAGTTCAAGTGGCTCGACTTCGACAAGGTCGCCGAGGTGATGGACGCTCCCCGGGTGGTCGACGCCCGGAACCTCCTCGACCGCAGCGCCCTGGTCCGGCGTGGTTTCGCCTACGACGGCATCGGCCGGCACTGAGGAGAACTGACATGGGGCGCATCGTCGTCACGGGTGGAGCAGGCTTCCTCGGCTCGCACCTCTGTCGGAGCCTGCTGGACCGCGGCGACGAGGTCATCTGCGTCGACAACCTGATCACCGGGTCGATCGGCAACGTCGAGGCGAACTTCGGACGTCGCGGCTTCACGTTCGTCCAACACGACGTGAGTACGTACCTGTGGATCCCCGGACACGTCGACGCGGTGTTGCACTTCGCCAGTCCTGCGTCGCCGATCGACTTCGAACGCATCCCGATCCAGATCCTGAAGGTCGGAAGCCTCGGAACGCACAACGCGCTCGGTCTCTCCAAGGCCAAGGGTGCGAGGTTCTTCCTCGCCTCGACCAGCGAGGTGTACGGGGATCCGTTGGTGCACCCGCAGCCGGAGACGTACTGGGGGAACGTGAACCCGATCGGCCCCCGTGGGGTCTACGACGAGGCCAAGCGGTTCGCCGAGGCGATGAC
>JAGQSN010000182.1 GCA_020439555.1 Acidimicrobiales bacterium
CACGCGAAGCCCCCCACCGCCACTCGCGCGAAGCCCCCCAGCGCCCCTTGAGCGAGCGAAGCGAGTCGAAAGGCGGCCACCACCCGGAGCACTCACCATGAGCGACATGCGCGCAACCGGGGCCGGCCTCCCCGATGGCGTCGAGATGTGGTGCAAGACCCTGCGCGGCGATCAGGCCTGGATCTTGGAGACCGACGGGGGCAAGACGGCGCTCGCCACATGGGATCTACTCCGCGAAGGCCACCGCCGTAGCGGCTACTGGCCGGTCATCCTCGGGCCGGATCGCCAGGTGGTCGATCAGCTCACGTGGCGCGTCGACGTCCTCTCGCAGCAGAAGCCGGGGATCCCTCCGGTCAGCACCGTCCGGCCGGCCCCCGAGTTGTTCGTCGAGTGGATGGGCGATCCGGCCGAGGACGACTACCTCAACGACGTTCCCCGCCACCTGGCGAAGCTCGCCGCTGACGAAGCCTCCATACGGGACCGATTGGCGGGTCGCCCCGACTGGGCTGCGGTCCGGGCGGTTCAGCACGAACGTGTTTTCGTAGCGCTCGTCCCCGCGACCGCGAGTTGGGAGATCCCCGCGTTGCTCGCATGGTCAGGGGCAGAAGGCGAAGGCGTCAGCGGGCCCGAGCACCTGTCCGTCCTCCAGTTCTGGCACGAGGGCTACGGGGCGGAACTGGTGGCGATGGGCCTCGAACAGCTGGAACTCCTGGTCAGACGCCCGCCCGAGGACGCCCGCTCGGCCTTCGAACTCGCCGTCCAGCACTACGCCTACTGTCCGGCACTCATGGACAACCTCGCACCCGCGATGGGAGCGCTGGCCGCGACCCTCTTCGGTCGCCACTGGTACTTCGACTGGTCCTGACCATTCAGGCGAAGGTGACCCTGCCGCTGTCGAGGACGGTGCGACCGTCTCCACCGGCAGTGCGGAACAGGGCCTCGCCGTCCCCCGTACGCCAGATCGACACCGTGAGTTCCTCACCGGGCAACACCGGTGAGGAGAACCTTCCGTCCATCGAGGTGAACCGTGCCGGGTCGCCGTCGCACAAGGAGTGGAGAAGCGCGCGGCCCGTGAAACCGTAGGTGCACAGTCCGTGCAGGATCGGCCGGTCGAACCCGCCCAGAGCGGCGAACGTCGGGTCCGAGTGCAGCGGGTTGCGATCGCCCGACAGCCGATAGAGCAGGGCCTGGTCGGTACGGGTCGGGTACGTGACCACGTGGTCCGGTTCGCGTTCGGGCGCGACGTTGTGCGGACCGGACGGACCCCGCTCCCCGCCGAAGCCACCTTCACCGCGGATGAACGCCGACATCACGTTGGTGAACACGGGATCACCAGAGGCGACGTCCACCGACGTCGAGGTCACCTCCACCACGGCACCCTTGCCCTTGTCCCAGATCGCGGTCACCTCGCCAGTCGTCTCCACCTCTCCGGACACCGGGATCGGCCGGTGCAGTGTGAAGGCCTGGGCCCCGTGCACGAGCATCGCCGGGTTGAACGAGCCGATCCCGGCCATGGCGGCACCACCGCCCATACCGAGCACCACGGCCATCGTCGGTAGCGCCTGCTGATCGATGCCGTTGCTGTTCTCGGTCGTGAACGCCAGCTCGTCGAGCGGGTCGACCGCTCCGGCACCGACCCCGAGGGCGTAGAGAATCGAGTCCTTCGAAGTCCAGGCGTGACGGAACGGTGCACCCACCGATCCGACGGCGTCGGGGTTGATCGGCATGTCGTCTCCCTCAGGCCTCGTCGAATCCGAGCATGTTGGCGTTCGGGCGTGCTTCCGACACCAGACGACGGACCACGTCGCCAAGGGCAGCAAGGTCGTCGGTCGGATTCTCCTCGGTGGGACCGCGGTGCCAACCCTCGGCCACCGACAGCGCCTTGCCCGAGACGTCGAACACGCGGCCGGTGACGTCCTTGGACTCCGACGAAGCGAGCCAGGTGACGATCGGTGCGATCCAGCGCGGCGCCATCATCTCCTTCGTCATCTCGTCGGCCTGTCCCATGCCGAGGTTCTCCGTCATGCGGGTGAGCGCTGCCGGAGCGATCGCGTTCACGGTGACGCCGTAACGAGCGAGTTCCTTGGCTGCGATGATCGTGAAAGCCGCGATGCCTGCCTTCGCCGCGCCGTAGTTGGTCTGGCCGACGTTCCCGTAGATCCCTGACGGCGACGACGTGTTGATGATGCGACCGTCGACGGTCTCCCCCGCCTTCACCTGTTCACGCCAGTACGCAGCGGCGTGGCGCGACGGCCCGAACGTGCCCTTCAGGTGTACCTGGATCACGGCGTCCCACTCGGCCTCGGTCATGTTCGTGAGCATCCGGTCGCGCAGGATGCCGGCGTTGTTGATCACGACGTCGAGCCGGCCGAACCGGTCGATCGCCTGACGCACGAGTCGTTCGCTTCCCTCCCAGGTCGAGATGTCGTCCCCGTTGACGACGGCCGTGCCCCCGGAGGCCTCGATCTCGGCCACGACGTCGTGAGCCGGGCCTTCCGAGCCACCGGATCCGTCGACCGCCGCCCCCAGGTCGTTGACGACCACCTTGGCGCCCTCCGCCGCCAACATCAGCGCATGCTCGCGGCCGATGCCACGACCGGCACCGGTGACGATGCAGACACGGTCCTCGCAGATGCCCACTGAAGGTCCCCTGTTCTCCCGCTGGCGCGGGACTCGATCGCCCGACCCCGAAGGCCGGACGTGGCCGCGTCCGCGGCCTCTGTTCCGACCATGCTGCACCATCATCGGGTCCGTTCGCCGAGCGAACCGGACGGGGGTGCACCTGCGCCGGAGAGGCCGCGTGCCATCGTGGGAGGATGCGCCGACCCTCCCTCCGATTGAGCCTCGGCCTGGGCATTCCCTTGCTGGCGATCATCGTCCTTCTGGCCGCCTGGGCCGTCGACACCTCGAAAGCCGAAGGCAAGGTTCCGCGTAACGTCACCGTCGCCGGCCGGGACGTGGGCGGCATGGAACAGGCGAAGCTCGCCCGAGTGGTGGGCGACGTCGCCCGTTACTACGAGTCGCTCCCGGTCCAGGTGAAGACCGGGGAGAAGACCTACCGGATCGCCGCGGGGCGTCTGGGCCTGCACCTGGACGAAGCCGCCACTGCGCGGTCCGCGATGGACGTCGGCAAGGACACCACAGCGATACTCCGACCGTTCGAGTGGCTGGGTTCACTGGTGGCCGAACGCAAGGCCTCCCTCCGGTTCTCCGTCGACGACGACGCTCTGGCCGAAGGACTCCGCTCCCTGGAACGCTCCGTGGAACCGGTCGAGCCGACTCTGGTTCCCGGCTCGACCGGCCTCGCGATCGTGAGCGGTTCGCCCGGTCGCACGGTCGATCCCGAGGGAGTTCGCGAACAACTCGTCGAGCGCGCCAACAGCGGCGACACGCCGATCGTCCTGCACGCCGAGGTCGTCGCAGATGCACCTTCGGTGACCGACGCCCAGGCACAGGCACTCGCCGACCGGGTCAACACGACCACGGCGAACGGGATGAAGGTCACGGCGGGAACCGAACAGGCGTCCTTCGACGCCCGGACCGTCAGGTCCTGGCTCGGGTCCAAGGTCGTGGACGGCAAGATCGACCTGACGATCGATGCACGAGCGGTCACGGCGGCCCTGACCAAGGCGCTGCCGCCTGCGACGACAGCCAGGGACGCGTCGATCACCCTCGTGGACAACACGGTCAAGATCACACCGAGCGTCGAGGGACGCGAATGCTGTGGCTCCGACACCGCCGATCGGATTCTCGCAGCGATCGACAGCGGCAAGAGCGACGTCACCGTGGACCTGAAGGTGACCAAACCGTCGTTCACGACCGAAGCTGCGAAGAAGCTCGGAATCAAGGAGCCGGTCGGCTCGGTCACCGAGTGGAAGGGTCAACCCCAGGTCCGCAGCTTCACCACCTACTACGACTGCTGCGCTCCACGGGTGACGAACATCCACCGGATGGCCGACCAGGTGCGCGGGACGCTCGTGAAGCCTGGCGAGAAGTTCTCGATCAACGCCGTCGTCGGGAAGCGGACTCGTGAGAAGGGCTACGTCGAGGCCGGCGCCATCGCCAACGGTGAACACGTCCAGGAGGTCGGCGGCGGGGTTTCGCAGTTCGCCACGACGATGTTCAACGCCGCCTATTTCGCCGGACTCCAAATCGACACCTACCAGGCGCACTCCGAGCATTTCGACCGGTACCCGCGCGGCCGTGAGGCGACCATGGGCTACCCGGCACCCGACCTCGCCTGGACCAACAACACGCCCTACGGGATCCTCGTCTGGACGAGCTACACCGACACGAGCATCACGATCACGCTCTGGTCGACCCAGTGGGCCACGGCACAGCAGACGGGTTCGACCGACAGCCGAGCGGGACGATGCACCGTGGTGACCACCGAACGGACGGTCACGTACCCGGGCGGAAAGACCTCCAAGGACCATTTCACCGCCCGCTACCGCGACGAGGGTGCCACCTCCTGCTGAACGCTCGACCCGGCTCACCGGGTCGTTTCGACTCCGCACAACGACCGTCGGAGAACCCCACGACCCCGCCGATCGTCGAGCGAAGTGAGCGACAGCGAACGCAGCCGAATGGACGGCGGGGTGGCCTTGGTGGGTGCGCGGGGTCGCCCTTACCCTCTCGTCGATGTCCGAGCCCTCCGCAGCAGACCTGGTGATCGTGGGTGCCGGCCCGGCCGGTGCCGCCGCTGCCATCACCGCCTGCGAACGAGGGTTGAGGCCGATCCTCGTCGACAAGGCGACGTTCCCCCGCGACAAGATCTGCGGTGACGGCCTCACGACCGGGGCCTTGCGTCTTCTCGACCGGATGGGCGTCGACCCAGCGCTGATCCCGTCGTGGACACCGGTCACCGACATCAAGGTGAGCGGACCGCTGGGCCACACCGTCACGTTCCCCCTCCCCCGCGACAGGGGTGAGTTCGCCGTCGTCGCCCGTCGCTCCGATGTCGACGCGGCCATCGTCGCCCGGGCGCGGGAACTCGGCACGGACGTGCGGGAAGGGTTCGAGGTCACCGGGGCACGTCAGGACGCGGACAGCGTGACGATCGTCGGGGAGGACGGCACGGAACTCCGAGCCCGGTGGGTCGTCGCCGCGGACGGGATGTGGTCCCCGCTGCGCAAGATGCTCGGCACGGCGACGCCCGGATACCTCGGCGAATGGCACGCCTTCCGTCAGTACTTCCGCGACACGGGACCTGCCGCACGGGACCTCTGGGTGTGGTTCGAGGCGGATCTGTTGCCGGGCTACGCGTGGTCCTTCCCGCTCCCCGACGGCGGGGCGAACGTCGGCTTCGGCATCCAGCGCGGAGCGAAGGTGACGACTAAGCAGATGAAGGCCCTGTGGCCGGAGTTGCTGTCCCGCCCCCACATCGCAGCGGTACTCGGACCCGACGCCAAGGCCGACGACCGTCACCAGGCGTGGCCCATCCCGGCCCGCATCGACGAGGTCACGCTCACGGCAGGACGGGTGCTGTGGGCCGGAGACGCCGCCGCCGCGACGGACCCGATGACCGGCGAAGGGATCGGCCAGGCGCTTCTGACCGGGATGCTCGCCACCGAGGCGATCCTCCGCGGCGGCTCGCCTGCGACGATCCGCGCCACCTACGAGCAGTCGATCCGCCGTGAACTGATCCCGGACCACAAGATGTCGCTGCTACTGGTCCGTGCTCTTCGCCACCGAAAGGGCGCCCGAGCCGCTATCCGCGTCGCCGGACTCACCCCGTGGACCCGCCGCAACTTCGCGCGCTGGCTGTTCGAGGACGAACCGCGTGCGGCCGCTTTCACGCCTCGTCGCTGGCATCGACGGTTCCTGCGACGCGACGGCGCCTACAGGTGACCGGCGGCAGAACTTGACCCGTCGGTCAAGTTCCGGGGCTACGCTCCGCGCCATGCGCACCCGACTGACCGAAATCCTCGACATCGAACATCCCGTGATGCTCGCCGGCATGGGAGGTGTCTCCTACAGCGCGCTCGTCACGGCCGTATCCGAAGCCGGGGGCTTCGGCTGTCTCGGCGCCTCCGCCATGGGCATGGAGAAGATGGTCGAGGAGATCGCGGCCGTGCGGGCGGCGACCGACAAGCCGTTCGGCGTCGACCTCTTGACCGCCGCGCCCGGCGACATGGAGGCGTCCGTCAACGCGATCGCCGACGGGGGCGGCACGGTCTTCGTCGCCGGCCTCGGAGTCCCGCGCGACGTGATCGACCTCTGCCACCGGCGCAACATGCTCGTCGTCAACATGTGCGGCAAGGTCCGCCATGCGATCGCCGCCGTGGAGGCCGGCTGCGACATCGTCGTCGCGCAGGGCACCGAGGCCGGAGGTCATACCGGCCAGGTCGCTACCTTCCCACTCGTTCCACAGGTCGTCGACGCCGTCGGGGATCGGGTACCGGTCGTCGCCGCGGGTGGCATCTCCGACGGGCGCGGTCTGGCCGCTGCCCTGGCGCTCGGCGCGGACGGAATCTGGGTCGGCACCCGCTTCATCGCGACGCCCGAGGCACGCTCGGTCGTCGGGTACAAGGACAAGCTGCTCGCTCTCCGTGAGGACGAGACCGTCGTGACCCGCGCCTACACGGGCAAGACGTGCCGGGTCATGCGCAGCGACTACACGAACGAGTTCGAAGCGGCGGGCGGCCAGGCCGAACCGTTCCCGATGCAGTACGTGAAGTCGCTGAACGACGGCGTCAACCACCTCGGGGGTGACGAGACCACCGAAGGTGTCGACCCGGACCGCGAGTTCTTCCCCGCCGGACAGGGAGCCGGGATGTTCGACGAGCTCGTTCCGGCCGCAGTGCTCGTAGAGCGTTTCGTATCCGAAGCCGAGGCCGTGATCGACCGCCTGAGCGGTGTACGGGCCTGACCGACGCCGGTCCGGGTAGGTCGCCGAGGCGGCATCGGCGCGAAACTGGAGCATGGCCGAGACCGACCTCCAGGAGCGCACGGACACCAACCCGCTCACCGACGACGGCGACCACGAACGGTTCGCACACGTCGTCGTACCGGCCTCCGCGGTCACGGAGGCCTACGTGACCGGCAAACCGGTCACGGCGCTTTGCGGCAAGACGTGGGTGCCGACCCGTGACCCGGGTCGATATCCGGTGTGTCCCACGTGCAAGGAGATCCTCGACTCGGCCCGAGCGCTCCGCGACGGCAGATGACTTCCACATTGGAGGCGCCCGAACGGACGCCGATCGGGACGGCGGGCATCCTCGTCTCACGAACCGCTCTGGTCGCCATCGGCGTCTACATCGGCTGCCAGGTCATCTCCCAGGTGACGAGCCTGAAGATCGGCGTGGTCGCCGGGCGGGCCGTGGACATGGGCACCTTCGTCTATCCGATCACGTTCACGCTTCGAGACCTGGTCCACAAGTCCGCAGGACGACGGGCGGCACGGACGATGATCCTCACCTCCGCCGGCGTGAACCTGTTCCTCGCCGCCTACCTCGCCTGGACGGTGCGCGTACCGAGCGACCCCGACTGGGGTCTCGGTGACGCCTACGCGTCGGTACTGGGCCCGATCTGGCGAATCGTCGTTGCCTCGCTGCTGGCCATGGTGATCAGCGAGCTGA
>JAGQSN010000183.1 GCA_020439555.1 Acidimicrobiales bacterium
ACATCATGTACGGCAAGGGCATCAGCCGAGAGGGTTCGCTGCTCGACATCGGCGTGGACCTCGGCCTCGTCAAGAAGTCCGGTGCCTGGTACACCTACGAAGGCGAGCAACTGGGGCAGGGCAGGGAGAACGCCAAGGGCTTCCTGGCCGCCAACCCCGAGATCATGGTGGAGATCTCCGACCGCATCCTTCAGCAGGTCGGCATCGGGCCGGGGGCCGACAGCGAGGCGGACGGGGACGACCAGTTCGACGAAGCGGACGACATGCCGATCACGTTGGACTGATCCGCAAGTTCTCTCCGAGCCGGCAGAGCGCTGGCGTTCGGACCCCGGTTCCGGTCGGGGTCCGCGGAGGTCTGCGGGACCGGGCGGCGTGGCGAACATCGAGCGCCGCCCGGCACCCCGCGCAACATCCACCCACACCCGTCACGGGCGTTCGGCACGCTGGGGTCGGACGCCCGTGGCGCGCAACGGGTGCCTAGTGGGAGGGACGCCAGCCTTAGACTCGTCGGGCCATGTCCGAGCCGATCGCCCCTTCCGAGCCGCCGAAGCGCTACCTGATCCGAACGTTCGGATGTCAGATGAACGAGCACGACTCGGAGCGGATCGCCGGTCAGTTCGATGCCGACGGAATGATCGCCACCGACGACGTCGAGGAAGCCGACGTCGTCGTTCTCAACACCTGCTGCATTCGCGAGAACGCGGACAACAAGCTCTACGGCACCCTCGGTCACCTCAAGTCCCTGAAGGACCGTCGGCCCGGCATGGAGATCGTGGTCTCCGGCTGCCTGGCCCAGAAGGACCAGGGCGCCATCCGGGAACGAGCGCCGTACGTGGACCTCGTGTTCGGAACCCACAACGTCCACCAGGCGACCGAACTTCTCCACCGCAGTCGCGTCGAGGGGCCGTTGACGGAGATCCTCACCGAGACCGTCGCGAACGACCACGAACTGTTCCCCTCGGCGATGCCGCCGCGCCGCGACCAGGGACACGCGGCATGGGTGACGATCCAGATCGGCTGCGACAACTCCTGCGCCTTCTGCATCGTGCCCGCAGTCCGCGGACCCGAGATCAGTCGCCCGTTCGAACGACTCGTCGACGAGGTCCGAGAGCTGGCGGCGGACGGTGTCACCGAGGTGACGCTGCTCGGTCAGAACGTCAACTCCTACGGCCGGGACCTGACCCTCGCAGCCCGCCACGCCGGCGATGACGTGCGGGTCCGTCCGCTGTTCGGCGATCTGCTCCGAGCGGTCGGATCGGTCGACGGCATCCGCCGGGTCCGTTACACGAGCCCGCATCCCAAGGACCTGCGTCCCGAGACGATCGCCGCGATGGCCGAGACCGAGGCCGTCTGCGAACACCTCCACCTGCCGGTTCAGTCGGGCAGCGACCGCATCCTCGCAGCGATGCACCGTGGCTACACGGCAGACCGGTACCTGGAGATGCTGCGCGACGCCCGCGCGTCCATCGACGACCTCGCCGTCACGACCGACCTGATCGTGGGCTTCCCTGGCGAGACCGAAGCCGACTTCGAACAGACACTCGAGTTGGCCGCAGCAGCCGAGTACGACTCGGCCTACCAGTTCATCTACTCGCCCCGGCCGGGTACCGAAGCCGCCGAGATGGTCGACCGTTTCGTCGACCAGTCCGTCGTCGCGGATCGCTTCGACCGCCTGAAGGTGGTCCTCGAACGTTCTGCGCTCGCCAAGCACGAGGCAAGGATCGGCAGGGTCGAGGAGGTCGTCGTCGAAGGTCCGTCCCGCCGCGACCCGTCGCTCACCACCGGTCGGACCCGCCAGAACAAGCTGGTCCACTTCCCGTCGGACCGGGCGTTGCGAGTCGGGACCTACGCGCTGGCGACCATCACCGGCGCGGCCCCGCACTTCCTGCGCGGCGAACTCGTCGGGGTCGTGGCACCAGCCCGTCACCGGACCCGGATACCGGTGGCGTCGGCCTGATTCCGGCACCGGATCGATGAGCTCTACCGAAGGGCGGCCGGTGGGAAACCGGGTCGTGCCCGACGGGCTGTGGCCGATAGCGATCCTCGGCGCGACCGCGTCGGGAAAGTCCAGGTTGGCAATGGATGTCGCCCGGCAGCGTGGTGACGTGGAACTGGTGTCGGTCGATTCGATGCAGGTCTACCGAGGCATGGACATCGGGACGGCGAAACCGTCCGACGATGAACGAGCCGAGGTCCGCCATCACGGGCTCGACCTCGTGGAGCCGTCGGAGCGTTTCGACCTGTCGTCGTTCCAGGCGGCGGTGGCCGACGCTCTGGCGGGCATCGCCGCCAGGGGACGGCGAGCCGTGCTCGTAGGTGGGACCGGCCTCTACCTGCGGTCGGTCGTCGACGCTCTCGACATCCCCGGACAGTTCCCCGAGACCAAGTCGGTCCTCGAAACGGACCCCGACACGGTCGGGCTGCACCGTCGGCTCCAGGAACTCGACCCGCTCGCCGCATCACGGATCGAACCGACGAACCGGCGCCGGACGATCCGGGCGCTGGAGGTCACGATCGGCAGCCGCAGGCCGTTCTCCTCGTACGGACCCGGGCTCGAAGCCCATCCACTGAGCCCGGTGACCATGCTCGGGATCCGCCACAGCCGCACCGAGACGGCGCGGCGGATCGAAGAGCGGTTCCGTCAGCAACTCGAGGCCGGGTTCGTGGACGAGGTCCGCCGTCTCAGAACTGAGGGTGCATGGAGCCTGACCGCTGCCCAGGCCCTCGGGTACAGGGAGATCGGGCAGCACCTCGACGCGCTGGTCACGGGCAACGAGTCGTCGCTCGACGCCGCGGTCGACCTGGCGGTGACGCGCACCCGCCAGTTCGCCACCCGCCAGGACCGTTGGTTCCGCCGCGACCCACGAATCACCTGGTTCGAACTGGCCGACTCCGGTGCCCCGGAAGAGTCGGACCGCTGGGCCGCCGCCGTCGACGGCGTTCTCCGGATCGCCGAGCGACTCTGGGGCCGGCCCACCGGCCCATCGGACCCGTGATCGAGGCGGGGAATTGTGGGTGTCGGTGCGCGGTGGGGCTGCGAGACTGAGCGGACCATGACGTTCGGACTCACGAAGCACCACGGATTGGGGAACGACTTCCTGATCCTCCTCACCGACGACCCGGACGTCGCAGCCGACGCCCGCTGGCCCGACCGCGCCCGGGCATGGTGTCACCGGCGCACGGGCGTAGGCGCCGACGGGCTCATCATCGGCGAGTTCGGTGCCGCTGCTCCGTCGGACCGGCCCGACGGCGTTCCCGTCGACCTGCGGATGACGCTGTACAACGCGGACGGATCGATAGCCGAGATCAGCGGTAACGGACTCCGTTGCCTGGTCCAGGCCGAGGCCCGGCGCCGTGGCGTGGAGTCGGGCAAGCTCGTGGTCCTCACGGGCGGAGGCATCCGCACGGTCGAGTTCGAACCGTCTCCGACCGCAAACCCCGACGTGATGGTGGGCCGGGCCGAGATGGGTTCAGCCGAAGAAGGTCCAGCGCCGGACCGTCCGCCGGCACCAGCGGGACAGGACGCCGTCAGGGAACGGGAGCTCGCCCTGGACGCTGTCGCATATCGGGTGATCGACGTCGGCAACCCGCACCTCGTCCTGCGGGTGGACGACCCCAGGGCAGTGGTGATCTCGGATGCCGGGCCGTTGCACGAGTCGCGGTGGGACGGTGGGATCAACGTTCACGTGGTCGCTCCGACACCCGGCGAAGCCGACGCCGTCGACATGGTGATCTGGGAGCGCGGCGCCGGCGTCACCGAAGCCTGCGGATCCGGCGCCACCGCGGTCGCCCGGGCCGTGCACGACTGGGGGCTCACCGGCCCGAAGGTCACCGTGCACATGCCGGGTGGCGACGCTGTCGTCGAGGTCGGTGACGTGCTCGTACTCCACGGCACCGCCACCTACGTCGCGGACGTCACAGTCCCCGAAATTGCGGTAGCCGTTGACGTTGCGCCGGTCGGAGCCGGGGAGAGAGCGTGACGAGCACGGAGGGCGAGAACCGACCCCGAACGTCCGTGGAGAAGGTCGATGACGGCCACAGTCACCGTGGCGCCTTCGGCGATTTCGGAGGATCGAGCTCCGGGCTGATCGACCGGAGCTTCCGGGAGAAGATCGTCGTCGTCGGCGTCACGCTCTCCGGCCAGGACCCGGAGCAGACCGAACTCGACCTCGACGAGTTGGAACTCCTGGTCGACACGGCCGGCGCGGACGTTGTCGGCAGGGTTTCACAGCGTCGGCTCCAACCGGACCCGGCCACGTACCTCGGCAAGGGCAAGACCGAGGAACTGCGGGAACTCGCCGTCGCGTTCGACTGCGACACGGTTGTCTTCGACGACGAACTGACCCCGGCCCAACAGCGCAACCTGGAGAAGATCCTCGGCCGTACGGCCCTCGACCGGACCGCCGTGATCCTCGACATCTTCGCCCAGAACGCTTCCAGCGTGGAGGGCCGCGCACAGGTCGAACTCGCCCAACTCCGCTACCTCAAACCCAGGTTGCGCGGCAAGGGCGGGGGACTGTCCCAGCAGGCGGGCGGCATGGCCGCCGGTGGTGGCGCCCGGGTCGGCAGCCGTGGCCCGGGCGAGACCCAGCTCGAAACGGACCGTCGACGTATCACGAGGCGGATCCACAAGCTCGAAGCTGACCTGCGGGCCATGAGCGCCGTGCAGGACACCCAGCACAAGCGGAGGAGCCGCAGCCGCGCTGCGGGGGTGGCGATCGTCGGCTACACGAACGCCGGCAAGTCGACGCTCCTCAACCGGCTCAGCGGAGCCGGCGTCCTGACCGAGAACCGGCTGTTCGCGACTCTCGACGCCACCACCCGGCGCCTCCAGTTGCCCGGCGGTGAGGCCGTGCTCCTGTCCGACACCGTCGGCTTCGTCCGCAAGCTGCCACACCAACTCGTCGAGTCCTTCAAGTCAACGTTGCGGGTGGCCGCGGACGCGGACCTGCTCGTTCACGTCGTCGACGGGGCAGGACCGGACCCTGAAGGCCACATCGCTGCGGTCCGTGAGGTGCTCGCCGAGATCGGTGCCGGTGACGTTCCCGAACTGCTCTGCGTCAACAAGCTGGACGCCGACCGGGACGCGGTCGAAGTCCTGACCCGCCGTTCCGGCGACGCCGTGGCCGTGTCCGCTCGGACGGGCGAGGGTATCGACGACCTGGTCGCAGCGATCGGCGACCGGCTGAGGAAGGCGACCACCGTCGTCGACCTGCTCATCCCCTACGAGCGCGGGGACGTGCTCGCCGAGGTGCACCGCGAAGGGGAGGTACTGACCGAGACCCCCGGCGAGGACGGGATGGCCGTCCGGGCCCGTCTCGACGAGGTCGCCACGGCCCGTCTGGCGTCGTTCGCCCGCTGACCCGCAACGCCTGCCATCCATCGCGCCGACTGCACTCGATCGGTCGACCGGCTTCCGGTGCTCGTCCGGACGACCGGTACCCTTGCGCCGTGACCGCAGACCCATCGACTGAACCCGACACCACGATCGAACCCGGTCCTGCCTGGGGCGTCGGCATCGCGTCGATCGCTGCCTCGACCGGCGAGGTGCTCGACACGTGGTACCCCGAGCCGTTGCTCGGCTACACGGAGGGAGCGTTGCGCCTGCGTGAGTCCCTCGGCCAGGACGGTCCGGGGACCCGGACGCTCGACCGGGGTCAGGCCCTCGACGCGCTCCGCGTCGACCTCGATCAGCTCACCGGCCTCGATCCCATCCGGCAGGTCAAGCGGGTACCGGTCGTCACGTTCGTGGACGACCTCGCCTCCGCGCCGGTCGACGCGCACGACGCCTACCTGCGCCTCCACCTGCTCTCGACCCGTCTGCGCCGCCCGAACACGATGAACCTCGACGGCATCTTCGGCCTTCTCTCCAACGTGGTCTGGACGAACCACGGACCATGCGCAGTCGAGGGGTTCGAGGCGACCCGGCTGCGCCTGCGTGCCGCTGGCCTGCACGTGACGGTGTTCGGGATCGACAAGTTCCCGCGGATGGTCGACTACGTGGTGCCGAGCGGCGTGCGGCTCGCCGATGCGGACCGTGCCCGCCTCGGTGCCCACCTCGCCGAGGGGACGACTGTCATGCACGAGGGGTTCTGCAACTTCAACGCCGGCACCCTCGGCACGGCCATGGTCGAGGGACGCATCGGAGCGGGGATCGTCCTCGGCAACGGCTCGGACCTCGGCGGCGGGGCGTCGATCATGGGGACCCTTTCCGGTGGTGGCAAGCAGGTGGTGTCGGTCGGGGAAGGGTGCCTGATCGGGGCCAACGCCGGCATCGGTATCTCCCTCGGAGACCGCTGCACCATCGAGGCGGGCCTGTACGTCACCGCCGGAACGAGGGTGACCACGCCGGACGGCCAGGTGGTGAAGGCCCTCTCCCTGTCGGGCCGAGACGACATGTTGTTCCGTCGCAACTCGGTGACCGGAACCGTCGAGGTGCTCTCCCAGAACGTCGACTGGGGGAACCTGAACGCGGACCTGCACGCCAACTGACGTGGCCGGTTTCGTCCCACCGCCGTACCCCTACGACCGCCTCGCCCCGATCGCAGCCGAAGCCGCCCGCCACGACGGCGGCGCGGTGGACCTGTCGATCGGCACTCCGTGCGACCCGCCGCCGCCAGAGGTCGTCGCCGCACTGGCGGACCCGACGCCCGCACGTGGTTATCCGCCTTCGATCGGAACACCCGCCTACCGGGAGGCCGCAGCGGGCTGGTTGGCCCGTCGTTTCGGTGCCGAACTGCCCGTCGAGCAGGTAGCAGCGTGTGTCGGGACGAAGGAGTTCGTCGCCGGTGTGCCGCAGTGGCTGAGGCTCCGGAACCCCGAACGCGACACCGTCCTGTACCCGGCTGTCAGTTACCCGACCTACGCGATGGGGGCGACTCTCGCCGGTTGTCGCGCGGTTCCCGTGCCGGTCGACGACGCCTGGCGTATCGACCTCTCACGGATCGAACCCGCTGATGCCGACCGTGCACTGTGCCTCTGGGTCAACACGCCCGGTAACCCGTGCGGCGGCGTCGACGACCTGGCCGCCGCAGCCGACTGGGGACGCAGACATGGTGTGCCGGTCCTGTCGGACGAGTGCTACGCCGAGTTCACCTGGAACGGCCCGCCGCGCTCGATCCTGCGGTCCGGCAGTGACGGAGTGCTCGCCGTGCACTCGCTCTCCAAGCGCTCGAACCTCGCCGGGGCCCGGATCGGCTTCTACGCAGGCGACGGAGACCTGGTCGGTTACCTGTCCGAGGTTCGCAAGCACGCCGGGTTCATGCCTGCCGGTCCCGTCCAGGCGGCAGGCGTCGTCGCCTGGGCGGACGACGAACACGTCGACGAACAGCGCGCCCGGTACAGGGAACGTCTCGACGTCCTCGTCGAGATCCTGGCCGGGATGGGCGTCGATGCCCGACTACCCGACGGTGCCTTCTACCTGTGGGTCGAGGATCCTGACGGGGACGGTTGGCCGTTGGCCCGGCGCCTCGCATCGGAGGTCGGTGCTGTGGTGAGCCCCGGAGAGTTCTACGGTCCGACCGGAGCGGGCCGGGTCCGCATCGCCGCTGTCCAACCGCTCGAACGCATACGTCTGCTCGCCGCACGGGCCGGTTGAAACGTGTCCGAGAATGACGAACTTGACGGTTGACCGTCGGCTCCATGGGTGAGAATCATCCGATGAACTCACCCGTCTCGGTTCCGCGCCGCAGACCTGTCGCAGTGATCGTCGGTGCGGTGTTGCTCGTCATTGGTACTGGCCTGCTTGCGGTCGGCATCGTTCTCGCGGTCTCCAACACCGGTGATGCTGTGGACTCGTACCAGCGAGTCGGACCGTCGGGCGGAACCGTCACGGTGTCCGATCCAGGGGACTTCCGGATCTACGCAGAGTTCCCGGGAGCGGACGAGGCTGTCGGCACGCTGCCGCTTCCTCGGATCCGTACGAACGAGGGCAGCGAGGTCGAAGTTCGCACACCGGGACATTCCGAGACCTACAGCTTGAACGGCAGGGATGGAGTTCTCGTCGGATACGCAGAGTTCCCGGCGGCGGGCACCTATGACGTCGTCCTCGGCGGCGAACCCGGTTCCGGGCCACGGGTCACCTACGCGTTCGGTGATCGGAGTCCGTTCAAGTCGCTGCTCAAGGGGGGCCTCATCGTGGCGGTCGGAGTGCTCCTCGACATAGCCGGCACGACCGTCCTGATCCTGGGAATCGTCAGGATGTCACGCCTCCGTCGGAACACGATGACGGTCTCGCCTCCGGTCTGGGGACCTCTCGGCACGACTCCGCCGCCTCCTCTCTGGGCCGGCCCCGCAGCGGCGTCGACCCCGCCGCCGCTTCCCGCCGACGAACAACGATCGGACGGGCCGCTGTCGTGACCATCCGGGCCGGGTCCCTGAGTTGATCGGTAGGAGACGACGGACCACTGCTGCCCCGGGAACGGTGCGACGCAGCGGCCCAGTCGGCGAGCCGATGTGGTGGGTGCCGGCGGACCAGGCATGGGCAGAGGCTCCGCTGCTGATCCCCGCCGACCTGGGTCGGGGTTGGCGGACCGTTCCGATGCTCAACAACACAGAGCATGCCGACCCGTTCGGACCGGGTGAGGCGGCCGACGCCGTCCGCTCCGCCAGGGCGAGGCGCAGGTTGACCGCCCTCGACGAGGGACAGGCATGGAGGCGTCGGAACGACGCGATCCTTGCCGTCGCACGAGTCGAGGTCTTCGCCGATGCCGACCAAAGGAACCATCGGGCCACCTGGCAGGCCCGCGCCGAGGACTGCCTGGACGCGACCTGGCGGGCTCGCTGGCAGGAACGTGATGTCGAGCCCGGCTGGATCGAGGCGACCTGGATGCGGCCGGACGACCGGCCCCGCGAGGCGTTCGGGGACCCTGAGGTGGACGAGTCGGTGGACTGGCTGGTGGTAGAGGACCACACCGGTCCTGACGTGGCTGTCTACGAGCACGTCACCTCGTGGTGCGGACGTCTCCATCACACCCTCACCGTTCGCCATGTGTTGGGTGTCGACCTGCGAGGCCCGATAGCCAACGCGTGTCGATCGGTCCTGGCACGCGCTCTGGAAGGTCCTCCGACCTACTGAACGGCGGGCCGGGGGCGATCAGTCGAAAATGGGTTCCTCGTCCCTGGTTCGCTTCAGTTCGTAGAAACCAGGTGTCGAAGCAACGAGGACGACACCGTCCCAGAGCCGTCCGGCGGCCTCTCCCTTGGGCGCAGGAGTCACGACGGGACCGAAGAACGACACTCCTTCGACGGAGATGACCGGCGTGCCGACGTCCATGCCGACCCGATCCATGCCGTCGTGGTGCGACTTGCGGAGCGCATCGTCCCAGTCCGTGGTGTCGGCTGCATCCACGAGGTCCGCCGGCAATCCGACTTCGGCGACGGCTTCCTCGAGTACGGACCTGTCGAGGTCGCGTCCCTGCGGATGGAGACGAGTTCCGATGGCTGTGTAGAGCGGTAGCAGCACCTCGTCGCCGTGGGTCAGGGAGGCGGCAATGCACACTCGAACCGGCCCCCACCCCTTGTCCATCAAGTCGCGGTACTTCGCGGACAGATCGCGACCCTCGTTGAGGACGGACAGGCTCATCACGTGGAACCGCGGATCGATCGGCCTGACCTTCTGCACCTCGAGCAGCCACCGCGACGACATCCATGCCCACGGACATAGCGGGTCGAACCAGAAGTCCGCGACGGATCTTTCGGTCGAGGGTGCTGTCATTTCGGCTCCGTTCCGGTCAGCGTCAGGTCGACTCCACGGTACCGAGCCCTTCCATGGATCAGACCGGGGTGTGGTTCGTTCAGAGACGTCGCATGACGGTGACGACCCGACCGAACAACTGCACCTCGTCGGGCTCGAAGACCATGGGCGACAGGCGCTCGTTGGCTGGGAGCAACACGACCTTGTCCCCATCCCGCGTGTAGGTCTTGACTGTGGCCTCCTCGCCGGGGATGCCGG
>JAGQSN010000184.1 GCA_020439555.1 Acidimicrobiales bacterium
CACCGACTTCTTCGACCAGCTCAAGTCGCGCACCCAGGGTTACGCGTCGCTCGACTACGAGCCGGCCGGCCACCGGGTCTCGAACCTCGTGCGGGTGGACGTGCTGCTCAACAGCCAACCCGTCGACGCCTTCTCGATGGTCATCCACCGTGATAAGGCGGACGACTACGGCCGCAAGATGTGCGAGAAGCTCAAGGAGCTGATCCCGCGTCAGCTCTTCGACGTGCCGATACAGGCCGCGATCGGCGGCCGGATCATCGCCCGCCAGACCGTCAAGGCCAAGCGCAAGGACGTGCTCGCCAAGTGCTACGGCGGTGACATCTCCCGCAAGCGCAAGCTGCTGGAGAAGCAGAAGGAGGGCAAGAAGAAGATGAAGAGCATCGGCCGCGTCGAGGTCCCCCAGGAAGCCTTCGTCTCCGCGCTCACCCTCGACGCCTGACCGCTCTCGCCCGCATCCTCCGGGTGGTGGCAGGCCGCTCGAAGTTGGCAGTCGGTAGGATCGAGTGCCAATCAGTCCGTTTCGAGGTCCGCATGCTCGACGAGCGCAAGGCATCGATCCTCCGTGCAGTTGTGGAGGAGTACATCCAGACCGCACAACCCGTCGGATCGGGGCACGTGGCCGACGCCCCCGGTGTCTCGGTGTCCTCGGCGACGGTTCGCAACGAGATGGCCGCCTTGGAGGCCGACGGCTTCCTCGCCCAGCCGCACACCTCGGCCGGGCGGATCCCCACAGAGAAGGGGTACCGGTACTTCGTCGATGCGTTGGCGGAACCTTCGCTGGACCGCTTCGCGGCCCAGCAGGTGCGGGCCTTCTTCGACCACGCCCACGCTGGCATCGAACAGATGCTCGCGGACACGACCCGCCTGCTCACCGGTCTGACGAACCACGCCGCGGTGGTCGTGGGGCCGACGCACGACGCTGCGGTCGTGCGCTCCGTCCAACTCGTGTCGCTCGCCCCACGGGTCGCCCTGTTCGTCGCGGTTCTGGGCAACGGAAGCGTCGAGAAGCGAACGATCGAACTCGACCACGACGCGGATGACCTCCTGCTGGCGGACGTGGCCGCGCACATCTCCCTGGCGCTGGTGGGCAACCCGTTGGAGGCGGCGCTGGCTGGGATCGGAACGTCGGGACGCTCCGAGATCGACGCCGTGACGTCGCTGGTGCTCGACGAGATCGTCACCACAGTCGACGGTGGTGAGCAGGTCTTCGTGCACGGATCGTCCCGCATGGCCGAGGCCTTCGACGCGGTGGAGACCGTCCGCTCCGTGCTGACCATCCTCGAACAACAACTGGTCGTCGTGGCTCTGCTCCGTGACGTGGTGGACCGAGGCCTGAACGTGGCGATCGGAACCGAGACGGGAATGCAGCCACTCGCCGACTGCGCACTGGTGGTGGCCCCGTACACGGTCGACGGCGAGCAGGTCGGCACCGTCGGGGTCCTGGGCCCCACCCGCATGAACTACCCGCAGGCGCTCGCTGCCGTGGCCGTCGTCGGCCAGCGGCTCGGGCACCGATTGAGCGAAGGCTGAAGTGTCCACCGACTACTACGAACTGCTCGGCGTCTCCCGTGACGCGTCGCCCGACGAGCTCAAGCGCGCGTACCGGACCGCGGCTCGTCGCTACCACCCCGACGCGAACCCCGACGACGCCGACGCGGAGGCACGGTTCAAGGAGATCGCCCGGGCCTACGAGACTCTGAGTGACCCGCAGAAGAGGGCCCAGTACGACCGCTACGGCGCGGACGGCCCGCAGATGGGCGATCCGTTCGGCGCGGGTGGCTTCGGTGACATCTTCGAGGCCTTCTTCGGAGGGGGAAGCCCGTTCGGCGGAGGGATGGGTCGCAGCGGCCCGACCTCCGGACCCGACCTGCAGGCCGCCGTGGACGTGACCTTCGAGACCGCCGTGTTCGGTGGTACCGAGGAGGTCACGGTGCGGACCGCGGTCGCGTGCGAGGACTGCGAGGCCTCGGGCGCCAAGCCGGGGACCCACGCCGAGACTTGCCGGCAGTGCGGTGGGGCAGGTCAGGTTCGCCAGGTACGCCAGTCGATCCTCGGCCAGATGGTCACTGCCGTCGCCTGCCCTGCCTGCGGTGGATCCGGTGAGGTCATCGCCGATCCTTGCGACACCTGCCACGGTGACGGGCGCTTCGTCACCGACAAGACCTACACGGTCGACATCCCGGCGGGAGTGGACTCCGGGTCGACGCTCCGCCTCACCGGTTTCGGTGCGGCCGGGGTTCGTGGCGGCGGCCGGGGAGACCTCTACCTCCAGGTGCGGGTCCAGCCCCACGAACGCTTCGAGCGCGATGGCGAGCACCTTCGTCACGAGCTCCACCTGCCGGTCACTCAGGCCGCTCTCGGCACGACGATCCACTTCGAGACCCTCGACGGGACCGAGGAGATCGACGTGCCGCGGGGCACCCAGACCGGCCGGGTGTTCCGGCTGCGCGGCCGGGGCGTACCCCACGTGCGAGGCCGCGGGCGCGGTGACCTCCTGGTCCGTGTCGTCGTGGACACTCCGACGGACCTCGAACCAGAGGTCGAGGAGGCGCTGCGGGCTATCGCCGCGCAGCGCGGTGAAGAGGTCGCTCCCCCCGAGAAGGGTTTCATGTCCCGGATCAAGTCCGCGTTGCGCTGAGCGGGTGGACCGTCACCTGATCCCCTCCGACGGCGGTCCTCTGGTCTTCGTCGAGGACCTGTCGGCGCCGTTGCTCGCGCCGGAGGACCACCATCACCTCGCCCGCGTGCGCCGCACCCGTGACGGCGACCCGATGGTGTTGGGCGACGGTGCCGGTAGTTGGGTTCGGGCGAGGATGCGGGGCGACACGCCCGAGGTCGTCGAAGAGCCCGTCGTCGCGGAGCGTTCCGTTCCTGCGGTGGCGGTCGGTTTCGGGTTGTCCAAGGGGGCCAAGCCCGAGTGGTGCGTCCAGAAGCTCACCGAACTGGGGGTCGACCGGATCGTGCCGTTCGCTGCCGGCCGGTCGGTGGTGCGCTGGGACGCGTCGAGGTCCGAGTCCGCGACGGCTCGACTGGCCAAGGTCGCCAGGGAAGCGGCCATGCAGAGCCGGTCGCCGTGGGTGCCGGTCGTGGAAGCGGTGACGGACTGGACCGACGTCGCGGGCCGGGAGGGTGCCTGCCGGGCCGAACGCGGCGGCGCGCCTCCGTCGCTGTCCCACCCCCTCGTTCTGGTCGGACCCGAGGGCGGCTGGACCGAGGAGGAGTCGCGTGCGCCGATCCCCGAAGTGTCGCTCGGGCAGTCGGTGCTGCGAGCCGAGACCGCGGCGATCACCGCCGGCGTGGTCCTGACCGCGCTCAGGGCCGGGTTGGTTCGCCCAGGCTCTTGAGTCGGCCCGTCAGCGGGGGACGGGGCCCAGAACCGGCGTGCCGTGGAACAGCACGCCGATCTGGTCGAGACGCTCGACCGCCCGTTCGGTCGGGGCATCGATGATGCACGCGATGGCCCGCAGGTCGTCCCGGCGGATCGTGAGGACCCGGCCGTTGAAGTCCTGGCGTTGCACCTGGATCATCGCGACGTAGCGGCGCAACATCTCGCCCGTCGGTCCACCGACCTCTTCGATGCGGGTGAGGTCCAGCACGACCTTCCGGGTCGTGGTGCCGGGAGGTTGGGTGAGGTCCACCACCAGGCCGTCGCGCCGAGGGTCGTTCTCGTCGCGGGGGAGCAACTGGTCGACGGGAACCTGGTAGACGCTCGCGAGGCGGTGCAGACGTGGCACGGAGATCGCTCGCTCGCCGCGTTCGTACGCGCCGAGCACGGACGCCTTGAACTCTTGCTCGGACAGCTCCTCGGCGTCCTGCAGAGAGAGGCGCTTCTGGCGCCGGATCGCGCGGAGGCGCTCGCCAACCTTGCGGGCGTAGTCGATCGCTTCGGGGTCGAGCTCGGGTTCGGCGTTGCTCACGAGAGTCTCCGCGTGCGAGGTGGGACCGGGGCGTCCCACGGGTTGTGCACGGAACACTACATCACTGTGAGCGTTGTTGCACGAATCTTCGCCACGCAGGGTGATGGCATCTCGTCCGCCGCTCGAGTGGAGTGTCTTGCTGTTCCGCTGGTTGAGCGGGGTGAGCGACAGCGAACGGAGTCGAAACCTCAGGTTCGCCTTCCGGCTTCGCTCGCTGGACGGGTCGGTTGGCTTGGGGGCTCTGACGGGGGTGCTGGTTACCGTGAGGTGATGCCTTTCGGGGTCTACCTGCACGTTCCCTTCTGTCGGCATCGCTGCGACTACTGCGCCTTCGCCACCTGGACCGACAAGGACGACCTGCAGGTCCGCTACCTGGACGCCTGCGAGCGCCAGATCCGGGAGGCCGTCGAAGACGGACTACCACCAGTGACCAGCGTTTTCGTGGGCGGCGGAACCCCGACGCTCGTGGACCCCGAACGGTTGGTCGACGTCCTCGCCGCGATTCCGCAGGCCGAGGAGGCCGAGGTGACCGTCGAGTGCAACCCCGACGATCTCGACGCGGCGATGGCATCGACCTTCGCCGACGGAGGCGTGAACAGGCTGTCCATCGGGGTCCAGTCGCTCGTGCCCTCGGTGCTGAGGACGCTCGGACTGACCCACGACCCTTCGAACGTCAAGCGCGCGGCCGAAGCCGCTCATGGCGCCGGACTGCCGTTCAACGTCGATCTCCTGTACGGAGCGAAGGGGGAGACCCTCGCTCAGTGGCGAACAACGCTCGAAGGAGCGGTGGCGCTGGAGCCCTCACACGTGTCGGCCTACGCACTGACGGTCGAGGCCGGGACACCGCTCGCCGCGGACCCGTCCCGGCACCC
>JAGQSN010000185.1 GCA_020439555.1 Acidimicrobiales bacterium
ACAACCACCCCTCCTATATCGAGCCTTACCAGGGTGCGGCGACCGGAGCCGGTGGAATCCTGCGCGACATCTTCACGATGGGAGCGCGTCCTATCGCCTTGATGGATCCCCTCCGCTTCGGTCCGCTCGAGGACCCGCGCAGCCGGTGGGTGGCCGAAGGTGTCGTCTCGGGTATCTCCGGCTACGGGAACTCCGTGGGGGTCCCGACCGTCGGCGGCGAGACGGTGTTCGACCCGTGCTACCAGGGCAACCCGCTGGTCAACGTCCTCTGCCTCGGCACGCTGCCGACCGAACGGTTGGTGTTGGCCAAGGCGACCGGTGCCGGAAACCTGGCGGTGCTGCTCGGTTCCTCGACGGGTCGCGACGGCATCGGAGGGGTGAGCGTTCTCGCATCTGCCGGCTTCGACGAGGGCAGCGAGGACAAGCGCCCGGCCGTGCAGGTCGGTGACCCGTTCGAGGAGAAGCGCCTGATCGAGGCGTGCCTCTCATTGCTCGACGCGGGACTCGTCGTGGGCATCCAGGACCTCGGTGGAGCCGGATTGACGTGCGCGGCCAGCGAGACCGCCGCGAACGGGAAGATGGGCATGGATTTCGACGTGTCCGCCGTGCCTCGGCGCGAAACCGGTATGGAGCCCTTCGAGGTGATGACCTCGGAATCCCAGGAACGGATGCTCGCGATCGTGACGCCCGACGGCCTCGACGAGGTCATGCGCCTGTGCGCGAAGTGGGAGGTGTCCGCGACGGTCGTCGGACGCGTCACCGAGCCAGTCGACGGTGTCGGGCGGCTCCGCATCCTCGACGGCTTCGACGGTGAGGTTCTGGCGGACGTTCCCGCGGCCAGCCTCCACGACGACGCACCCCTCTACGACCGCCCGCTGCAGGAGCCAGCGGACCGCGCATCCCGGGCGGCGACTTCACCACCCGAACCGGCGGACCCGACCGCGACCCTGCTGTCCCTGCTGTACGACACGTCCTGGGTCTCCTCCCAGTACGACCACCAGCTGTTCCTGAACACCGTCGTCGGGCCGGGTGGCAACGCAGTGGTGTTGAGGCTCAAGCACCCGACGACCGGTGATGACACCGGTCGTGGTCTCGCCATGACGACCGACGGCAACCACCGCTGGTGCGCGATCGACCCCCGCCACGGCACGACGCTCGTCCTGGCCGAAGCGGTGCTCAACCTTGCGTGCGTGGGTGCCCGACCCATCGCGGTCGTGAACTGCCTGAACTTCGGTAACCCCGAACACCCCGAGGTGATGTGGCAGCTCTCCGAGGCGGTGGACGGTCTGGCGAACGGCTGCGCCGCGTACGGTCTGCCCGTCATCGGCGGCAACGTCAGCCTCTACAACGAGTCGCGCGGGACCAACATCGACCCCACCCCGGTCGTCGGGGTGCTCGGCCTGGTCGACCAGCTGACCGAACGGCCACCCGCACCGGCGCAGGTGGACGGCGACACCCTGGTGCTGCTGGGCGGAACGCTCGACGGCCCCGCGCCGTCGCTGGCGGGTTCCGAGGCGGCCTGGGTCGCCGGGCACCGGACTGGAACATTGCCTCCCTTCGACGCCCAGGCACACAGCCGCACCGTCGAGCTCGTCAGGTCTCTGGTGAAGGAGCGACAGGTCCGTGGCATCCACGACGTGTCGGCGGGCGGACTGGCCGTCGCCCTGGCCGAGATGGCCGTGCGGGGCGGCACCGGATCCACCGTCGAAGGCGTGTCCACGGTGAGCCACCTCTTCGCCGAGGTCCCGGGACAGGTCGTCCTTTCCGTCGCACCGGAGCGGGTCGACGAGGTGCTGGCTGCAGCGACCGATGCCGACGTGCCGGCCCAGAAGCTCGGACAGACCGGAGGTGACCGGTTCGTGCTGGCCGGCCCGTCGGGGACGCTCGTCGACTTGGCTCTCGACGAACTCACCTCGGCGTGGCGCGACCGCCTGCCGACTGCGTTGGGTGAGGGGACCGTTCAGGGCTGACCGCCGCGTCGTTCCACGGTCGAGCCGGGGCGAGGGCCGCCTCAGCCACCCGAGACGACGACATCCGCACCGCGTCCCAACGGGGTCGGGTCGTCGCGATCGGACCAGAAGCCGTCGGGCACGGTGACCGGCTTCGGGCCGTGCTGGTGCCCGCGGGGGAGACCGAGAGCGTCCGCCGGTAGCTCGATGGTCGGGTCGAGTTCGTCGAGGCGGGCCTCGAACGCCTCCAGCGAATCCGCCTCGACGAGCCGCCGTCGGGCGGCGGGTCCCACCGGGTAGCCCTGGAGGTACCAGCCGACGTGCTTGCGCATGTCCCGCACACCGACGGTCTCGCCGTGCCACTCGACGAGCCGACGCGCGTGGTCGCGCATGGTGTGGACCACCTCGCCGACCGGGGGAGCCGAGTCGACCGCCTCGCCCTCGAACGCTGCGGCCAGGTCGCCGAACAACCACGGCCGGCCGAGGCATCCCCGGCCGACGACGACCCCGTCACAGCCTGTCTCGTCGACCATGCGGATCGCGTCCGAAGCGACCCAGATGTCGCCGTTGCCGAGCA
>JAGQSN010000186.1:0-652 GCA_020439555.1 Acidimicrobiales bacterium
CGCCCAGTGGATGATGGGCAACCTGGCCACGCTGCTCGCCGAGTTCGGCGACCGCTGGCCGTCGTGCGCGAAGGACCTCACCGACGAGGTCGCGCTCGGAATGTTCCTCAGCCAGTCGCTCTACAACCTCAAGACCGCCGCGGTCGCCGAGAACCTGCGGGTGCAGAGCAACGAAGTCATGGGCCGGACTTTCGAACAGGTCGACTTCGTCATCGCCGCCACCAACCCGGGGCCGGCCTTCGCCGCCGAGTCCGCGACCAGCAACACCGAGAAGGATCTCACCGACATCGTCCGTTCCAGCACGGCCGGTAAGTACGCCCTCCGTGGCGCCCTCGCCGGCGTTCGCTTCGCGGCCGCGGCCGCCCCCGGGCTTCCGAACTGGTTGCTCGACGAGGCGAGCCGTCGCCTCCCCGACATGGTGAACATGGGTGCGCTCACGATCCTCGCCAACATCTACGGCAACCCGGCGGTGTCGATCCCCGCCGGGACCGTCGACGGGCTCCCCGTCGGCATGCAGGTGCTCGGACGTCACCACGAGGACGCCCTCCTGTTCGACGTGGCACTCGCCGTGGAGCGGAACCGTCCGTGGCCGAAGGTCGCCCCACCCGTCGGTGCCACCACAGACCGGGGTTTCGACTCCGCTTCGCTCCGC
>JAGQSN010000186.1:829-8836 GCA_020439555.1 Acidimicrobiales bacterium
TTCGCTCCGCTCAACCAGCGAAACCACCGCTCCTTGAGCGAGCGCAGCGAGTCGAAAGGACGGCTCCGGATACCGGCTCGACTCAATTGGCGGGGAACGCCGAGGGGAACATGTCCTTGTAGGAGCGGTGAGTTCCGACCGTTTCGGTTGCGAGAGTCGCGTGGACCACAGCGCGGGACACCGCGTCCGCGGCCAGGGCACCGAGGCCGAGAAGCGACAGCAGGCGACCACCCGCCGGCCTCGGCGGGCCCGACTCTGCAGCCGTGGGCAACTCCCGGTCGCCGGTGGCCAGCGCGAAGACCACATCGCCGTCGACGTAGGCGTGGATCGGATCGATCGCACGTGCGAGACCGTCCTGGCCGGCGATGGCCAGGCGGTGACATTCGGGCTTGGTCAACCCTGCGTCGGTCGCGACCACCACGAGTGTCGTGTTGAACGGGGCCCTGCCTGCACCCAGCAGAGCCTCCCGGTACGCCTCGACTTCGACCGGGGAAGGGTCGTGCAACCCTTCGAACTCACCGGCCAGCAGTCGGTCGGCCGCCCACAACCGACCCGAGGACGGGTCGACGGGCGAGCCGGCCGGGTTGAGCGCGACCAGGGCAGCGACCGTAACCCCATCGGTCGACACGACGCTCGCTGAACCGACGCCGCCCTTCAGTACGCCAGCCGTCGCACCCGTGCCGGCGCCTACGTTGCCCTGCGGGACCGGGACCGTCCGGGCGACGGCCGCCGCACGGCGACCGAACTCGGCGTCCGGTCGAAGGTCGAACGAACCGAACGTCCCGAGGTCGAACAGTGCCGCTGCGGGCACGATCGGCACCACCTGACCGGCGTCGGGGCCGACCGGGAAACCGCGACCGATCTCGGCGAGGTGTGCCATCACTCCCCCGGCTGCGTCGAGGCCGAACGCGCTGCCACCGCTGAGGCAGATCGCATCCACGTCCTGGACCATCGTGTCGGGGGCAAGAGCATCGGTCTCACGGGTCGCGGGGCCACCTCCACGGACGTCGACGCTGCCGACGGTCCCGGGCGGCGGAATCACGACCGTGGTGCCCGTCATCCAGCCGAGGCCCTGTTTGTGGTGGTGCCCGACGGCGACACCCGCCACGTCGGTCAGGTCGTTGTGCTCGCCTGTCCGCAAGGCCTCGCCCATGGCCCGAACCGTAGCCACCGTCCACGGACTCCGGTTGAGACATCGGGCCTCTACCGCCCCTAGGTTGACCGGTCCACCCGTTCGCCGACCTGGAACCACCGTGCGCCGCTCGACCTCCCTCCCGCTCGCCGTGTCCTTCGCTCTCGCCGCCACCATCCTGGTGGGTGGCTGCTCAGGCTCCGAGTCCGAGGAGAGCGGCTCGACCGCATCGAGGTCGGCCCGCGAACGGGTCGCAGCGTTCACCTGCCCCGACCGGGCGACCGGCGCCGGCGAAACGCGGAACGGCCCGTCCGAGGGCGAGAAGCTCCAGGTCCGCACGACGGTCGCCCCGATCACATCGATCGTCGCGAACGTCGCCGGCGGTCTGGCGGACGTGCGAGGGCTGATCCCCGAAGGCACGAACTCACACACCTTCGAACCACGGCCCTCGATGGCAGCCGACCTCGAGTCCGCGGACGTCGTGTTCGTGAACGGCCTCCAACTGGAGGAACCGACCAAGGAACTCGCCGAGAGCAACGTCGGTCCCGACGGCCAGATCGTCGAGCTGGGCACGCTCGCCCTGGACGAGGACCAGTACCTGTACGACTTCTCGTTCCCCCGCTCGGGCGGGAAACCGAACCCTCACCTCTGGACGAACCCGCCGATGGCCCGCTGCTACGCGGAGACCGTCGCGTCGGTTCTCGCCAAGGCCGACCCTGCCAACGCCGCGCAGTACCGGGCCAACCTGGCCGCGTACGTCAGGAAGATCGACGCGCTGGACCGGGCGATGGTCGAAGCAACCCGTACCGTTCCACGGCAGAACCGACGACTCCTCACCTACCACGACGCCTACGCGTACTTCGCCGCCCGCTACGGCTGGCAGGTCGTCGGGGCGGTGCAACCGTCGGACTTCGAGGAGCCGACCCCGAAGGAGGTCGCCGCCCTCATCGACCAGATCCGCGACGAGGACATCCCGGCGGTCTTCGGGTCCGAGGTGTTCCCGAGCGACGTGCTCGAACAGATCGCGAAGGAGTCCGGCGCCGCCTACGTGGACGAACTGCGCGACGACGATCTCCCCGGCGCACCCGGCGACCCGGACCACTCGTTCCTCGCGCTGATGCGGTTCGACTTCGCGACGATGGTCGAAGCGCTCGGCGGCGACCCCGTGGCCCTGGACCGATTCGACCCGTCCGACACCGCTGCGGACACGGCCTCCTATCCGCAATGAACCAGACCCCGGATCGACTGGTCGAGCTGCAGGGGGTGACCTGCGACCTCGGACACGGACCGGTCCTGACCGACATCGACCTGACCGTCGAGCGCGGAACGTTCGCGGGCGTCGTCGGTCCGTCAGGTTCCGGGAAGACGACCCTGCTGCGCACCCTGCTCGGCACGGTCGACCCTACGAAGGGAGAAGTCCTACGACGAGAAGGTCTGCGGATCGGCTACGTCCCGCAGACCGAGACGATCGACTGGAGCTTCCCGGTGACCGTCGGCGAGGTCCTCACGATGGCCCGACCCGCTCGACGCTTCCGCCCCTGGACCGACACCATCGAACGGGCAACCGTCTCGGACCTGCTCGATCGACTCGGACTCGGCGGACTGCAACGACGTCACATCCGTGCCCTCTCAGGTGGTCAGCAGCAGCGAGTGTTCCTGGCCAGGGCGATGCTCGGCTCCCCGGATCTGCTCCTGCTCGACGAGCCGATGTCAGGCGTGGACGTCGGCACACGCCACGAGCTGCTCCACCTGCTCGCGGACCTCCACGCCGAGGGCAACACGATCGTGCTCACCACACACGACCTCAACGGCGTGGCCACCCACCTCCCCCGGTTGGTCGCCCTGAACCGCACAGTCGTGGCCGCCGGTCCACCCGCTGAGGTCCTGGTCCCCGAAGCACTCGAACAGACCTACGGCGCCCCGTTCGAGGTCCTCGTCCACGCCGGTCTCCGCCTCGTCGTGGACGCACCTCACGGCCACACTCACGGCCACTCCCACGCCGCCACCCACGAAGGGCAGGGTGCGACGTGATCGAGTTCCTGGTCGAGCCGCTCCGCTACGAGTTCGTGCGCCACGCCCTGGTCGTCTGCACCGTGGGCGGGGCACTTTGCGGCCTCGTCGGCACCTACGTCACCCTCCGCGGCCTCAGCTACCTGGGCCACGGTCTCAGCCACGCGATCTTCGGTGGGGCAGCGCTCAGCGCCGCCGCGGGGGTGAACGTCTTCGTGGGCTCCTGGCTCTGGGGTTTGGGCAGCGGGGTCGCCATCAGTCGCCTCGCCCGCTCCCGGGGAGGAAGGGCACTGCGAGCGGACGCAGCGATCGGCGTGATCACAACTGCCGGATTCGCATTCGGCGTGTTCCTCCTCGGGCGGTACGGCACGGTGAAGCGCAGCCTCGACGCCACGATCTTCGGAAGCGTCCTCGGGGTGACCGCCACCGACCAGCTGCTGGTCGCCGCGGTCGCGGTCGGAACGGTCGTTTCGATCCTCGCCTGGTACCGACCGTTGCTGTTCGCGACGTTCGACCCGGAGGTCGCCGACGTGTCCGGCGTTCCGGCGGGGCGTACCGACGCCGTGCTCATGGTGCTGCTGTGCGGCGTGATCCTCACCTCGATGCGGGTGATGGGCGTGACCCTCATCGCCGCGACGATCGTGATCCCGTCTGCGGCCGCCCGGTTCCTCACGGACTCGTTCGCGAAGGTGCTCGTGTGGTCGGCCGTCATCGGTGGGTTCACCGGCCTCGCCGGCATGTACCTCAGCTACCACCTCGACGTCGCTTCGGGAGCGACGATCGTGCTCGTCCAGTTCACGGTGTTCGTGATCTCCTTCGCCCTCGGAGGCCGTACGCGCCGCACGCGAACCGAACCGGTCAGTTGAGACGGCGGACCTGACGTCGCGGAGCACGATGCCGTTCGGGCTGCCAGGATGATGCGAACTCCCCCGACAGTCGGAGATCGAGCATGTGGGCCCTGTTCACGTTCCTTGTCGTCGGTTTCATCGCCGGTCTCATCGCCCGGATGTTCGTGTCCGAAAGCGGGGTCAAAGGCTGCATGCCGACGACGCTCCTCGGTGTCGTCGGATCGTTCGTAGGCGGCTTCCTCGGCTACGTGATATTCGACAAGGACCTGGCTGACGGCGGCCTCCAGACGGCTGGGCTTTTCGGTTCGATCGTGGGCGCGATCATCGCCCTCCTCGCGTACCGCAAGTTCGCCACGGGCCGCGCCTGAGGAACCTTCCCGCCGAATCGACCGGGAAGCCCCCAACTACGGTGAACTCCCGTGCCCACGGTCAACCGGCTTCGACGCGGCCTGGCGTCCCTCGGCTGTCTTGCGCTGCTCATGGCTTCGGGGTGCAGCGCGTTCCGGGACGATTCTTCGAGCGCCGCCGAAGCACCCGTCTCGACGACGTCGACGATCCCACGTCCGTCGACCGAGCTCCTCTCCGCCGGCGACACGCCCAGGCGGACGCTCCGCTTCGACCTCGGCTCCGAGGAGGTCACCCTGGCACTGACCGGAGACATCGACGTCACCCAGTCCGGTTCCGGGGAACCGCTCCTCGTAGACCTCCCCCCGATCCGCCAACGGATCAAGGTCACGACGACACCGCTCGGTGGTGGAACGACGAAGATCGACGTCGTCTTCGAAGCGCTTTCGGCTGCACCGACGCCGACGCTCTCGGCCTCCGAGCGAAAGACCCTGGACAACATGCTGGCGACCTTGGTCGGCCTGCGTGGCGGTGGACGGATCGACGACCGTGGCCGCATCACCGCGATGCACTACACACCGCCGGACGACCTGAACGACGACCTCGCGTCCGTGGTCGAGGAGATGACCGCACAGATCTCATCGCTGGTCGCGCCCTTGCCGGCGGAACCCGTGGGCCTCGGCGCAAGGTGGCGTTCGACGACCAACGTCGAGGTGGGTGGCGCTGCGGTGCCGATATCGACGGTGTTCGAGATAACGAGCATCGACGGTGACACGATCAGCTACACCAGTACCTCCGAGGGCAGGGCGCGGAACCTGGCGCTGAAGGCACCACGAACCGACCCCGACACTCGGCTGCATCTCGTCGATCTCAGATCGACCGGCCGTGGGAGCGGGACCTTCTCGCTGACGTCGCTCCGCTCGACCTCCGACACCCGTTCGGAGACGACACAGCGAACCGAAGCGACCGGCCCGGACGGAACCGCGTCGGCCGATCAGCGCACCGTCGCACACGTGACCACAGGGCCCGTTCGCTGAGGATCCGGTCCGACTCCGAACAGGGTGCGGCCCCTACGATGCAGGCCATCGCTCCAGCTCAGCCCGCATCCGGACGTGTGGACGAGGTTCGCCTGGCGGTCCCGGCCGAACCCGAGTACGCGCACGTCGTCAGGCTCACGGTTACCGCCGTGGCAGCTCGCATCGGCTTCGACTACGACGAGATCGAGGACCTGCGGATCGCGGTCGGTGAGATGTGCGGGATCCTCGTGCTCGACGAACCAGGCGCCCGACTGACCGTTCGCTGCTCGGCCACCGACGCAGAAGTCACCGTCGAGGCGAGCCGCGAACCCGCTTCGCCGACGATCACGGTCGGGGAGTTGAGCGACCAGATCCTCCGAGCTGTCGTCGACACGTTCGCCGTCGACCCCGACGAAGCACGCGTGACGATCACCAAGCACCGGCAAGGCTGACCGATGTCGTTGTCAGCGGAGGAACGCGAACGCCTCCACGCGCGTCTGAGGGCGTACTCGACGGACAGGGATCCGGCGGTCCGCGACGAGATCGTCGAATCCCAGATGCGGCTGGCGATCCACCTCGCACGCCGCTTCGAGCACCGGGGCATCCCATTCGAAGACCTGGTGCAGGTGGCTTCGTTGGGGCTGCTGAAGTCGGTCGAACGCTTCGAGCCGGAACGGGGTCTGGAGTTCTCCACGTTCGCGACACCCACGATCATGGGTGAACTCAAGCGCCATTTCCGTGACAAGGGCTGGGAGGTCCGAGTTCCGCGAAAGGTGCAGGAACTGCACGTGCGGTTGAACGTCGTGGTCAACGAACTCACCCAACAGCTCGGGCGTTCGCCGTCCATCCCCGAACTGGCCACCGCGACCAGGGCATCCCAGGAAGAGGTCCTGGAAGCCCTGGAGGCCTCCAACGCGTTCCGGTCGACATCCATCGACGCAGCAGTGACCGAGGACGGGACGGCGACGCTGGCCGATGTTCTCGGAGTCGCGGACCGCGGACCGGATCTGCTGGAGGATCGTGACCTGGTCGAACGCCTCCTGGCGTCCCTCCCACCACGTGAACGGCTCATGATGCAACTCCGCTTCTACGAGGAACTGACCCAGAGCGAGATCGCGGAGCGACTCGGGATCTCCCAGATGCACGTCTCCCGCCTCCTGGGCCGCTGTCTCGAGAACCTCCGCCTCCGCCTCGCCGCCGAAGGAATCGAAGGCCCACCCACCTGAGACGGCGGGAGCGGCGCGGCGTGCTGGGTAGGGTGCCCCGATGGTCCGCGTTCCCGTGCTTCGACTCGACCCAGACCTGGCCCTGCCTTCGTACGCGCATCTCCACGACGCCGGCGCGGACCTGGTCGCCCGGGAGGACGTGACCCTCGCCCCGGCCGGAGGGCGGGCCCTCGTCCCCACCGGGATCGCGATCGCCCTGCCGCCCGGGACCGCCGGGTTCGTGCAGCCACGGAGCGGGCTCGCCCTGCGCCACGGGGTCACGTGCCTCAACACGCCCGGACTCATCGACAGCGGCTACCGCGACGAGTTGCGCGTCCTGCTCGTCAACCTCGATCCCTCGGAGGAGTTCGTCGTCCACCGGGGCGACAGGATCGCCCAGTTGGTCGTGCAGCGTGTCGAGCACGCCGATTTCGAGGTCGTCGAATCCCTCGACGAAACCGAACGCGGTACGGGTGGTTTCGGCTCGACCGGCGTGGCCAGCGGTTCGGCCTGAGAACACCGCCTGCACGGACGCCACTGACCCGGCACTAAGGTCGCCCACGATGCTCGTCTGGATGGACCTGGAGATGACCGGACTCGATCCGGACCGCCACGTCATCGTCGAGATCGCCACGATCGTCACCGACGACGAGCTGAACATCGTCGCCGAGGGCCCTGACCTGGTTGTTCACCAGCCCGAGGACGCGTTGGCGGAGATGGACGAGGTCGTCGTGGCGATGCACACGTCCTCGGGCCTCCTCGACGCGATCCGCTCGTCGACGGTGACCCTCGAGGAGGCGGGAGCCCGGACTCTGGAGTTCATCAAGGAGCACGTGCCGACGTCTCGGTCCGTGCCCCTGTGCGGGAACTCGATCGGCACGGATCGGCGCTTCCTCGCCCGCTACCTGCCCGAGATCGAGGACCACCTCCACTACCGCAGCGTGGACGTGTCGACGATCAAGGAACTGGCACGACGGTGGTATCCGGAATCGGTATCCGCCGTGCCCCGCAAGGCGGCTGCGCACCGAGCCCTCGACGACATTCGCGAGAGCATCACCGAACTCCAGTGGTACCGCTCCAAGTTGTTCCTGCCGGCGCCGACGGACGTCGCGAGTCCGGCCTGACCCGATCGGGCCGACCGAGCAACTCGAATAAATAGGTTGACTCGACCGACCCGTTCGTGGTGCCATGATCCGGCGCCCCGGCCAGGGGCGTGACCGAACCCGCCCGACCAGCCCACCCGGAGCAAAGTCCGATGGCAGCGATGACGCACCTCAACCAGGACCACGTGGTCACTGGCTACGGCGCGCACCGCGCATGCTGGTCGGTGATCGACGGTGGTTCGCGGTCCTCCGAGAAGACCCTCGTCGGGTCCATCCCGGTGACCGCAACCAACGCGACGAAGCCGTTCCACGGCTACGCCCGTCGGCCGTCGGAGGGTTCGAGCTAGG
>JAGQSN010000001.1 GCA_020439555.1 Acidimicrobiales bacterium
CAGACGCGCAGCTTCTGCTACGTGGAGGACGAGATCCGTGGCTTCCTGGCCTTGCTCGACTCCGACGTCGTCGAACCGGTGAACATCGGCAATCCGGACGAGTTCACGATGCTGGAGCTGGCCGAGATCGTGCGGGAAGTCGTCGGCTCTTCGTCGGAGATCGTGTTCCGGCCGCTACCGGTCGACGATCCTGCGCAGCGTCAGCCTGACATCACCAAGGCCCGTGATCGGCTCGGCTGGGAACCGACGATCGCGCTGCGTGAGGGCATCGAGCGGACCGTCGAGCACTTCCGGGAGTCTCTGGCCGTCCTCGACTGAATCGACAGATCGGTGCGTTGCCGGCGCGCCGATCGATGTCGGGTCAGTTGGCGGGACGCTCTGCCTCTTCCCGGTGCGCCCGGTACCACTCGACCGTCGCCTTCAGACCCTCCTCGAACGGGGTGTCCGCGACGAATCCGAATGCTGTGCGTGCTCGTGAGTTGTCGACCCGTCGACGTGGCTGACCGTCAGGCTTCGATGAGTCCCACCGCAGTTCACCGGTGAAACCGGTCGCGTCCGCGATGACCTTCGCCAACTCCGCGATCGGCATCTCGTGGTCCGTGCCGAGGTTCACGGGCTCCGCGTCGTCGTAATGCTCCGCCGCCTCCACGATGCCCCTGGCAGCGTCGTCGACGTAGAGGAACTCCCGGCTGGCCGAACCCGTTCCCCAAAGGTCGATGTGGTCTGCTCCGGCCTCGATGGCGTCGACGCACTTCTTGATCAGCGCCGGGATCACATGGCTGACGGATGGATCGAACTTGTCGCCCGGTCCGTACAGGTTCGTCGGGATCAGGTAGATCACGTTCTGCCCGTACTGCTCTCGCACCGTCTGGGCGTGGACGAGCTGGGCGAGCTTCGCGATCCCGTACGGGGCGTTCGTCTCCTCCGGGTATCCACCCCAGAGCGACTCCTCGTGGAACGGCACCGGTGGTTCCTTCGGGTAGGAGCACACCGTCCCGACCAGCACTGTCTTGGCAACGTCGTGCGAACGTGCCGCCTCGACGACATAGGTGCCCATGAGAAGGTTGTCGAGGTACAACTCGGCAGGGTGCACCTGGTTGTAACCGATGCCGCCGACCCGGGCCGCGAGGTGGATCACCAGGTCGGGTCGTGTACGGGCGAACAGGTCGGCGGTGGCGTCCTTGTCCCTCAGGTCGGTCTCGTGGGAGCGCGGGACGACGACGGACCCGGCGCCCGCTGCTTCGAGCCTCGCGACGACCGCCCGTCCCAGGAACCCGGCACCTCCTGTCACCAGCACGCAACGATCGGTCCAGAAGTCCGTCATGGCGCTGCATCGTACCGACGGTCGTCGACGGTCACGGTTCGGAGGTCTCGGCGGGCCGAACTCCTGCCATCCGATGCTCGACCGGGATGCTGCATCGCACCTCTCATCGGCGGCCTGTCGTCGAGCGGGCAGAATCGGACGCTGTGAACGACGCAGTTCGAGTCGCCGTGACATTGGAGCAGTGTTGGCACCGGGTACCCGGCGGCACTGCCACGTCGGTGCTGCGCCTCGTGGACGCGCTGCGTTCCGACGACAGCCTCGACCTCGTCGGCGTTGCCGCCCGACACGCGTCGCCACCGCCGGAACCGTTCGTTCCGTCCGTGCCCGTCCGTCATGCCACGTTGCCTCGGGTAGCTCTGTACGAGTCGTGGCATGCGCTCCGGTGGCCGTCCGTGGAGTCGGTCACCGGCCCCGTCGACGTCGTGCACGCGACCGCCGTGGCGGTCCCCGGTTGCATGGCGCCGCTCGTCGTGACGATCCACGATCTCGCCTTCCTGGCGGATCCTTCGCAGGCGACGAGACACGGCAACCGCTTCTTCCGGCGGGGGACGGAGTTGGCCCGCCGCCATGCATCTCGCGTGATGGTGCCGTCGGAAGCCACAGCGGCGGAGTGCAGGTCTGCCGGGTTCGACGACGCTCGCATCAGGGTCGTGCCGTGGGGAGTCGACGTGGCCGACCCCGTCGACGATGCGGAGGCAGCGTCGGTGCTGTCCCGACTTCGGCTCGACCGCCCGTTCGTCCTGTTCGTCGGCACGATCGAACCTCGGAAGAACCTCGCAGCGGTGATAGCGGCGGCGGCCGGGCTCGACGGTAGTCACGTCGATCTCGTGATCGTCGGGCCCGACGGATGGAACGAGGACCTCGAAAGCCGGCTCGCCCCGCTCGACGACACGACCGTCCGTGTGCGTCGGATGGGCTTCGTGACCGAGTCCGACCTGGCCGTCCTCTACGCCACCTGCGCCGTTTTCTGTTACCCGAGCCTCCGGGAGGGCTTCGGCCTTCCCGTGTTGGAGGCGATGGCTCACGGCGCGCCCGTCGTCACCTCCAGCGGTACCGCCACCGAGGAGGTCGCGGGCGACGCCGCACTGCTCGCAGACCCTCACGATCACGAAGCGGTGGCGCGCGCCGTTCGGCGGCTGGTGACCGACGACGGCTGTGCGACGGAGATGCGCACACGCTCGCGCGAGCAGGCCGCCCGCTTCCCGTGGTCACGGAGTGCCTCGCTGACCGCCGAGGTGTACAGGGAGGCCGTGGCATGAGTGGCTCGGGGCTTGCCCACATCGGCGTCAACCTGCTGTGGCTGGTTCCCGGGGTGGTCGGCGGCAGCGAGGAGTACACGACACGCCTGCTCAGGGCACTGTCCCAAGAAGGACCCGAGGACTTAGACCTCACGCTGTTCGTGCTTCCCGCCTTCGCGGAGGCGCACCCGGACCTCCTCGAGGTCTTCGAGACCGTCGTGGCTCCGATCGACGGTCGACGTAAGCCCGAGCGAGTAGCCGCCGAGGCGACCTGGTTGGCCCTCGAGACCGGTCGGCGGGACATCGACCTCCTCCACCACGCCGGAGGTGTGGTACCGCCCGGACCGGGTATCTCGCGGACACCGGCAGTGGTCACGATCCACGATCTCCAGCCGCTGCTGCACCCGGAGCACTTCTCGCCCGTCAAGCGGCGCTGGTTGACAGCGATGTTGCCGCGCTCTGCCCGCAAGGCACGGGTCGTGCTCACGCCTTCGGACCCGGCCTCGGCCTCGGTCGTCGAGTTGCTGGACGTTCCGGCCGACCGGGTTCGGACCGTTCCCCACGGAATCGAACCTCCGACCGCCCCCGATCCGGAAGTCATGTCGTCGGTCAGGGATCGCTACCGGCTCGGCCCGCGCGTCGTGCTCTATCCCGCCATCACCTATCCGCACAAGGACCACGGCACGCTGATCCGGGCCTTCGCCGAAGTCGCGGGGACCCGGCCGGACGTGACCCTGGTACTAGCTGGGGGACCCGGCCCGTCGGAGGCCGAGGTCGCCTCG
Source organism: Acidimicrobiales bacterium (assembly GCA_020439555.1). GTDB lineage: Bacteria > Actinomycetota > Acidimicrobiia > Acidimicrobiales > Iamiaceae > Aquihabitans. The sequence goes on from JAGQSN010000001.1 coordinate 3,345, forward strand.
GAGATCCGGCGTTCCGGGGTCGGGGAGCGGGTCAGGCGCACCGGCCGAGTCCCATGGCGAGACCTGGAGGCGTTCTACTCCGCTGCGTCGGTCGTGGCCGTTCCGAGCCGTTTCGAAGGCTTCGGCGCGCCGGCTCTGGAGGCCATGGCGTGGGGCGTTCCACTCGTCGCCGCCGACGCGACTGCACTGCCCTGGGTGGTCGGCGACGGCGGGTTGCTGGTCGAGCCCGGCGCCGATTCGGCATGGGCCGATGCCCTGGCGCGGATTCTCGACGACGGTGAGGAGGCTCGGCGTCTGGGCGCGGCGGGCAAGGCTCGCGCACGTGAGTTCACTTGGAAGCGTGCTGCCGGCGAACTCGTCGACGGCTACCGGCACGCGCTCGCCGTCGGCGAGGATGACCGCCGATGAATGTGCTCGTCCTCTGTCCCCACTACGCGCCGGACGTCGCCCCGACCGGTGAGGTGATGACCCAGATCGCGGAGCAGTTGATCACGCGCGGGCATCGTCTCCACGTCGTGACGTCCTTGCCGTGGTACCGGGACAACCGGATCGAGCCAGGCTGGACCGGCAAGGCGGTCCGCCACGAGGACCATCCCTGGGGGCGCGTCACCCGAGTCCACCCGTTCCCGGCCGACAAGACCAACATCCCGGCGCGTGCACTCGCGTTCGGCGGTTTCACCGCTCTTGCGGCCGCGGAGGCCATGCGGAGCCGCATCCGCCCCGACGTAGTGCTGGCCATGTCACCTCCGTTGACGCTGGGGCTGGCGGCGTGGTCGGTCGCGAAGCGGTTCCGGGTTCCGTTCGTGTTCAACATCCAGGACGTGTTCCCCGACGTCGCGGTGGAGGTCGGCGCGATCACGAGTCCTCGGGTAATCCGAGCTGCCAAGGCGCTCGAACGGGGGTCCTACCTGCGTTCGGACGCAGTGACGGTCCTGTCCGACGACCTTCGGGACAACGTGACCGCGAAGATCGCCGGCCGAAAGGGCACGGCAGGGGATCCGGGCAAGGTCAGGGTGATCCCGAACTTCATCGACACCGACTGGATCCGACCCGGGCCGAAGGAGAACGCATACAGGCGTGAGTTCGGCCTGGAGGGCAAGACCGTTGTCATGTACGCAGGCAACGTCGGCTTCTCCCAGTCCCTCGATCTCGTGCTGGCTGCTGCAGGTCACCTGTCTTCCCGCCCCGACGTGGTCTTCGTCGTCAACGGTGGTGGTTCGGCCCTGGCGGACCTGCGCAGGGAGGCGAACGGCCTCGACAACGTCCGCTTCGTGGATATGCAGCCCAAGGAACGGCTGCCGGAGGTCGCCGCGGCCGCTGACCTGCACGTCGTTCCGTTGCGGACCGGCCTCGCCCGTTCCAGCGTGCCGTCGAAGCTCTACACGATCCTCGCCTCGGGCCGACCGGTGGTCGCCTCGGTCGACCCGGGCACGGAAGTGGCAAGGACCGTCGAGGCAGCCGAGGCCGGTGTCGCCGTGCCGCCGGACGACCCGCAGGCCTTCACAGCGGCCGTGCAACGCCTGCTCGATGCCCCGGAGGAGCGGGAGAAGATGGGTGCTTCGGGGCGGCGGTTCGTGGAGTCCTGGGCTTCGCCGGAGGCGGTCGCAGCGGCCTACGAGGACCTGTTCTCCGAACTCGTGGCCGGGCGCACAGGGCGCTGAGCGAGGCTTCCGCCGAGTGCCGGGCGGGTAGCGCGGCCTAGTAGCGTTGGCTCTCATGGCTTCGTCAGGTTCCACCCGAAAGGTCGCGAAGGTCGCGAGCAAGAGCGGGTCCTCCAGCTCCAAGAGGAGCAGCAACTGGCTCTTCCCGGCAGCGATCGTCCTGGTGGTTGCGCTGGGCGTTTCCATCGTCATGTTCGCCAGGAGCAAGAACTCCGGTTACAACGGCAACTCGACGCCGCCGCGTGCCCAGCTGTCCCAGAGTTCGACCGCGTTCGACCACTGGCACGCTGCCTTCGCGATCGACATCTGCGGCGAGCAGCTCCCCCCGCAGACCGACGCCCGCGAGGACGCGCTCGGCATCCACACGCACGGTGACGGCCTGATCCACATCCACCCGTTCAGCGTCCAGTCGGCAGGCAAGCGGGCCACGATGCAGAAGTTCTTCGACCAGGTCGGTCTGAAGGTCTCCGACGATCGCGTGACCCTTCCGACCGAGTTCAACGGTTCCCGGACCTTCGAATCCGGGGTCACGACCTGTGGCGGCAAGCCGGCTGAGTGGGCTCTGGCCCACTGGAAGACGGCGCACGAGGCGGTGACGGGCAAGCCCGACAAGATCTATACGAGCAACTTCGGAGGCGTCCGCTTCACGGAGGATCTCGGCGCTTTCACCTTGGCGTTCGTACCCAAGGGGACGACGGACATCCCGGGACCCACGAGCGCGAAGGACATCGACGTCCTCGGCGAGTGTGACGGCGCGAACCCGCCGCCGGAGTGCCAGCAGCTCCTCCAGCAGCAGCAGGCTGCAGTCACCACGGTTCCGGACCTGAGCACGGCTACCGCTCCGGCCACCACCGCTGCTTCCGGCTCGACCGCCACGACCACCGCGTCGGGACGATGAAGGCGATCGTCCTCGTCGGCGGTTTCGGTACCCGGCTCCGGCCTCTCACCGAAACCCGCCCGAAGCAGATGCTGCCGATCGTGAATCGTCCCATGATCGAACACGTCATCGACCACCTCGCCCTCTACGGCGTCGAGGAGGCAGTCCTTTCGATGGGTTACCGCCCGGACGCGTTCGCAGACGCCTACCCGGACGGTCGCTGCGGAGGCGTCGAACTGCACTACGCGATCGAACCGGAACCGCTCGACACGGCAGGGGCCATCGGTTTCGCAGCGCGTGAAGCCGGGATCGACGAGAGGTTCGTGGTCGTCAACGGCGACATCCTCACCGACCTGGATCTTCGGGCGTTGGTCGCCTTCCACGACGACCACCATGGAGAGGGCACCATCGCGTTGCACCAGGTGGAGGACCCCTCCGCCTTCGGCGTGGTCCCCACCGCCGAGGACGGCCGAGTGCTCGCGTTCGTCGAGAAGCCACCTCGCGAGGAGGCTCCCACGGACCTGATCAACGCAGGCACGTACGTTCTCGAACCTTCCGTGCTGGACCGCATCGCTGCCGATCGGAAGGTGTCGATCGAACGCGAGGTGTTCCCGGCGATGGTTGCCGACGGTGCGCTGTTCGCGCTTCCGGGCAACACCTACTGGATCGACACCGGCACCCACGCCAAGTACCTGAGCGCGCAGATGGACCTGCTCGACGGCGTGCGGGGTGAACCGGCAGCAGGTGTCGATCCGTCGGCGGTCATCTCTCCCGGCGCGATAGTCGAGCGGTCGGTCCTCGGCCCCGGGGTGACCGTCGCCGACGGTGCCGTCGTACGTGGGTCGGTGCTGATGGCCGGCTCGCGGGTCGACGCCCGGGCAGTGGTGGAGGACTCGATCGTCGGGGCTGCGGCTGTGGTCGAATCGGACGTCAGCCTGAACGCCTTGACGGTTCTCGGGGACGGTGCCTCGGTGGCAGCGGGGGCACGTCTCAGCGGTGAGGTCCTGGACGTCGAGAGTCGCTGGGACGAGATGCAGGTCATGGAGGCTTGATGCGCGCTCTGGTCACCGGCGGTGCCGGGTTCATCGGTTCGACCCTCGTCGACCGTCTACTGGCCGAGGGCCACGAGGTCGACGTCGTGGACGACCTTTCCAGCGGTTCACTGGCGAACCTGGCGGACGCCCGGGCGACGCCCGACCATCGTTTCACCTTCCACCAACTGGACATCCGTGACTCGGCGGTGTCGGACCTGATCGAACGTCGTTCACCCGAAGTCGTGTTCCACCTCGCGGCGCAGATCGACGTGAGGGTCTCGGTGGCGGATCCGGTGCACGACGCGATGATCAACGTCATCGGGAGCCTCAACGTGCTCGAGGGTGCCCGACGTGCAGGTACCCGAAAGGTCGTGTTCGCGTCGAGCGGCGGGACGATCTACGGCGAACCGCCCGACGACGAACTCCCTTACTCGGAGTCCTGCGAGCAGAAGCCGGTTTCCCCGTACGGAGTCGCGAAGAAGGTGGTGAGCGACTACCTGTTCACCTACCGTCGCCTCTACGACCTGGAGTTCACCTCGCTGGCTCTGGCGAACGTCTACGGGCCGCGACAGGACCCCCACGGAGAGGCCGGGGTGGTGGCCATCTTCGCCGGTCGTCTCCTGGCCGGGGAGACGTGCCGGATCTTCGGGGACGGGTCGGCGACGCGTGACTACATATACGTCGATGACGTAGTCGATGCATTCGTCCGTGCGGCCGAGAAGGGGAGCGGCCTGGTCATCAACATCGGTACGGGCGTCGAGACGTCGACGCTCGGGCTCTACGAGACGATGGCGCGAGCCGCCGGGGTCGACGAGTCCGCCGAGTTCGCGCCGGCACGTGATGGTGAGGTGCCGAGGTCTGCACTCGATGCCTCCCGCGCAGGGATACACCTCGGCTGGAAGCCGTGGACAGATCTCGACAAGGGCACCGCGGCGGTTCTCGACTACTTCCGGGATCGGGCGACCAGAAGCTAAACGAACGCGAGCAAATGCTTGCTTTTGCAAGCGTTGTGCGCGTAGCGTCTCGTGCATGCTCCTGCGTGACACCATCGACGAGCTCGACGGGTTGATCGTGGAACTCGTCGAGCTTCGCGACTCCCTGACCAGGGCGGAGCAGGCAGAATCCGTCGACAACGCCCTCTGGGACGCAGAGGCGGCGCTGCGGCGGGTTGCGCGGCGTGCAGACGCCCGTGCTCACACAGTGCGTCGCGCCATCGAACTCCAACTGGCGGAAGAGACACACCGGGACGGCCCGAACGACCTGCGCACGGCCTGATCTGCTCACCTCAGCGGAACAGGTCCTCGTCGGGGTGGCGGACTATCTCGCCGCGGACCTCCCCCCGGCGGAGCCAGGACCGGTCGACACCGCGGATCAAGGCGACCGGCTTGCCGGTGGCCTTGCCGAGTACCAGGTCGGCCGCCCCGGCGAGTTCGTCGACCACGGCGACCTCGGTGACGTGGAGTTCCCGGCCATGGGTGTCGCTCGTGCCCCTGAAGTCGACGATCGCTCCGATTCCCGCGCAACCGATCGCGACGTCTGTGAGCCCGCGGCGCCACGTGCGCCCGAACGTGTCGCTGACGATCACCGCGACCTCGACGCCCGCCTTCGCCCGGACTCCGTCGCGGATCCTCCTCGCGGAGCGGTCACTGTCCTCGGGTAGGAGCGCCGCCCAACCACGTTCGACGTTCGACAGGTCGATGCCGGCGTTGGCGCACACGAATCCGTGCCGCGTCTCGGAGACGATCAGGTCCCCGCGTCGACGGAGCACGCGCACCGTCTCCTGCTCGACGAGCGCCTTGTGGGCAAGTGGGTCGTCGGGATCCACGGCGACGAGTCGACCCTCTGCCTTGGAGACGATCTTCTGCGTCACGACGAGGACGTCTCCGTCGCGCAGGCCGCCGCGGGCTGCGGCAGCGTCCACGATGATGCCGGCGAGGTCGTCGCCGGGTCGGATCTCACCGATGCCTTCCAGGCCGACGATGCTCAACCCGTCCGGCTCGACCCCGTCGGCGTCCGAGAGGCTATCGATGCGGTCGCCGGAGGTCATCGGAGGACCCCGAGGATCGTCTCCGCCAGGTCAGCCGCCGCGCCGACATCGTGCATGACCGTCGGGGCGACGACGGGGACCACGCCGGCTGCGGCCACCTCGTCGGCCAGGTCGCGGTCTGCCTCGTCGATGACCAACGTCGCCGCCAGAGGTGAGTAGAGCTCGGCGATCTGCGACGCGCTCGACCTGAATCCCAGTTCCCGAAGCAACCTGTCGGCGGGTCCCTTCAGGGCTGCCCCGGCGATGATCGGCGAGACGGCGACGGTCGTGGAACTCCTCGCTTCGATGGCGGCGCGTACGCCGGGCACGGCCATGACCGGATCGATCGACACGAGCGGGTTGGACGGGGCGATGACGAGCATCTCCGCGGACTCGATGGCGGAGATCACCCCTGGGGCAGGGGCTGCAGTCGCCGCACCGTCGAAGCGCACCGAGGACACGGCGACCTCGTGCCGGCGCTTCACGAAGTACTCCTGGAACGAAATTTCCCGACCCGCCTCGTCGCCTTCCGCCACGGTGAGCATCGTGGACACGCGATCGTCGGTGACCGGCAGCAGCCGGGCCTGGATGCCCCACGCGGCGGTGATCTCTGCCGTCACCTCCGAAAGGGTTGCCCCTTCGTGGATGCGTTGGGTCCGGAACAGATGCGTTCCGAGGTCCCGGTCACCGAGGGAGAACCAGTCGATTCCCCCGTAACGGCGAAGCATCTCCATCGCCTGCCACGTCTCACCCGTGAGGCCCCAACCGGTCTCGGTGTTGTTCTGACCGGCGAGCGTGTACGTGATGGTGTCCAGATCGGGACTGATGTGCAGCCCGTGCAGGACGAGGTCGTCGCCGACGTTCACGACCGCCGTGACCCCCTTCGGGTCGAGCACCGTGACGACGCCTGCCAGCAGTTTCGCGGCGCCTACCCCGCCGGCGATCACGCAAACGGTCGGTCCGGTCATCCGTCGGACGCTACTCCCGGGCGGTGCCCATCCGGCCAGCCCGGAGTGTGAGGGGGGATCAGCGGGCGAGGTGGTCCAGATCGCCCGAAAGGAGGGCGAGGTCGGCGTCGACCATCATGTGCACCAGTTCCTCGTAGCTCGTGCGGGGCTTCCAGCCGAGCTTCTCGGCGCCCTTCTCGGCGCTGCCGACGAGGAGGTCCACCTCGGCCGGACGGAAGAAGCGCTCGTCGATCTTCACGTACTTCTCCCAGTCGAGGTCGACCCGGGCGAACGCCAGCTCGCAGAAGGACCGCACCGAGTGGGTCTCGCCGGTCGCGATCACGAAGTCGTCCGGCTCGTCCTGCTGGAGCATGAGCCACATGGCCTCGACGTAGTCACCGGCGAAGCCCCAGTCGCGTTGGGCGTCCAGGTTGCCGAGGCGCAGTTCGTCGGCGAGACCGAGCTTGATCTTGGCGACGGTGTTGGAGATCTTGCGGGTGACGAACTCGAGCCCGCGGCGCGGGGACTCGTGGTTGAAGAGGATGCCCGAGCTGGCGTGCAGGCCGTAGCTCTCCCGGTAGTTGATCGTCATCCAGTGGCCGTAGACCTTGGCGACGCCGTAGGGCGACCGTGGGTACAGGGGAGTGCTCTCGGTCTGCGGAACGGCCTGGACCTTGCCGAACATCTCGCTGGAGGACGCCTGGTAGAAGCGGATCTCCGGATCGACGAGACGGATCGCGTCGAGCATCCGCGTCACGCCGAGGCCGGTGATCTCACCGGTCAGGACCGGCTGCGTGAAGCTGGTCTGCACGAACGACTGGGCCGCGAGGTTGTACACCTCGTTCGGACGGTGCTCCTGGAGGATGTGGATGAGCGAGACCTCGTCGAGGAGGTCACCCGGGACGAAGGTGATCTTGTCCTGGAGGTGGGCGATGCGCTCGAAGTTCACCGTGGAGGACCGGCGGACCATGCCGACCACCTCGTAACCCTTCGAGAGGAGCAGTTCGGCGAGGTAGGAGCCGTCCTGGCCGGTGATGCCGGTGATGAGCGCGCGCTTGGTCATGGGTACCGTTGTAACCCACCCGGAGGCCGTGGTCTGTCAACTGGGTTGGCACGATTGGTCGAACCCGAGGAGGAGCAGCGGTGGAGAGCTGGGAACCGTCCTGGCCGGGTCGCCCGGTTCCTGCGGGGTCGCTCGGGTCGAGGATCGCCGGGCTGCGCGCCGGGCGCGGTTGGACCCAGCAGCAGCTCGCGGACCGCCTCGGGATCTCCAGGGTCGCCGTGTCCCACCTCGAGACGGACATCAACGTCCCCGGAGAACGAACCGTCGCTCTCCTCGCGGGGTGTTTCCGTCTCGAACCGCACGAGCTGGTGGAGGGTACGACCTATCCCGTGGCCAAGGCCGATCGGCTGCCGGTCGTCGCCGCACGGTGGACCAACGTCGAGCTTCGCCTGGCGCTCCTGGAACGCGATCTGTGGTGGGTCGACGAGCACGGTGCGGCTCTCGGGGAGCGGGTGGTCACAGCGGTTCTCGACGACTGGACGAAGGAGTTGCGCGAGTTGCAGTCCTCGGTCGAGGACCGCAGCGAGCGACGTGCGGTCAAGGGCGCTCTCGAGGCCGTGGCGAAGTGTCGTCGCGAAGGGTTTCGACCGTCACCAGGCGGGTGAGGCGTTTCTGCCTCTCGAGACGGAAGGCGAGGGTCAGGCCAGGTGAAGCCCGCACTCGGTCTTCGACGAGTTGCGCCAGCGTCCCGATCGCGGGTCCTCGCCTTCGGCGACAGGGCTGGTGCACGGCATGCAACCGATGGACGGATAGCCCTGTGCGATGAGCGGGTTGACGATGATGTCGTGGCGCTCGATGTACTCGGCCACGTCCTGGTCGGTCCAGGTCGCGATCGGGTTGATCTTCACGAGCCCGCGCAGGTCGCGTCCGACGATCGGCGCATGCGCTCGTGTGGTCGCCTCGCTCCGACGCAGACCGCTCATCCACGCGTCCTTGCCGGCGAGGGCACGGTCGAGTTGGCCGACCTTCACCGCCGAGCAGCAGTTCTCCGGATCGACCTTCCAGAGTTCCTCGTCCTGGCGGGCGACGGTCATCATCCGCAGGTTCAGCCCGTAGTGCCGTCGAACCTCCTCGACCGTCTCGAGCGTCTCGGGGAAGTGGTAGCCGGTGTCGATGAACACGACCTCGATCGCAGGGTCGACCTTCGTCGCGAGGTCGATGAGAACCGCATCGGTCATCGACGCGGTCATCGCGAGGTGGTGCCCGAAGCTCTCGACGGCCCACTCGATGATCCTCGTCGCGGAGATCTTCTCGAAGCGGTCATTGAGATCGGCCAGTTCGGCGTCGGTGTGGTCGACTCTGTGAAGGTCGGTGAGGGACATGCGCGCTCCGGTGCTCCTCGTGAGCGTTCGAATCGGGGTCTCGGGTGTGGCCTGGTCGACGAGGGTCACGTCGCGCACTCCGACATCCCGGTTTCGGCCACGTAGGGGCCGGTCTCGCCGTAGTCGACGTAGAAGTCCGGGGCGACCGCCGGATCAGGGAACTCGTCCAGGTCCTTGAGGCCCGCGGAGATCCCCTTCGCACCTCCGGATCGCTCCATCCAGGAGCGGAACGTCTCGCCCGGTTCCCGCTCGTCGTTGAAGCGCCGGATGACGCGTACAGCGGCCTCGGGTGCGTTCTTGGCGGGGAGGCGGAGGGCCCGTTCTCCGAAATGGGCCTGCGTCTGGCCGATGTAGCCGCCGAGGAGCATCGTGTAACCGGGGGCGGACTGGCCGTGGGCACGACGCTCCGCTCCCGAGAACCCGATGTCGGCGATGTGGTGCTGGCCGCAGGAGTT
>JAGQSN010000187.1 GCA_020439555.1 Acidimicrobiales bacterium
GGTGCTGCACGTTGACGAACATCGTTCGCTGATCGGTTGTCATCGTCCAACCTGTGATCTCGGCTCCCTTCGGTCCCACGAGGAACCGTCGGATGTCGCCGGACAACGGATCCGCAGCGAGCATCTGGTTGTTGCAAGGCATCGGCTGGGATCCGTCGGTCTGGATCCATAGCCTGCCGTCGGGGTCGAAGGCGAGCCCGTCGGGTGAGCCGAACGCATCGCCGGGCGGGATCGTGGAACCGTCGCCGCTGCCGAGGCCGGCTCCGGCGAGGGCGAACATCGACCACGTGAACGAGGTGGCGGCGTGGTCGCCGTCGTCGTTGTGCCAGCGGATGATGTGGCCGCTGCGGTTGTTGGCCCGCGGGTTCGCAGCGTCCGCCTCGGTGCGTCGGGTGTTGTTGGTGAACGTTCCGTAGGCGATTCCGGGCTGGTCGGGATGCACCGCGATCCACTCGGGACGGTCCATGGGCGTCGCGCCCACGGCCGCTGCGGCTCCTCGGGTGTCGATCAGGATCTCCGCGAGGCTGGCGTAGCCGGGAACGGAGCCGGGAACGAGTGGCACCCATTCGCCGGTGCCGTCGTCGTCGAAGCGAGCGACGTACAGGATTCCGTCGTCGAGCGGACTCGTACGCATCGGGTGACGCCGCCAGTCACCTCGACGCCATGCGTGACGGGACACGAACTTGTACAGGTGTTGGAAGCGTTCGTCGTCGCCCGTGTACACGACGGCCTGTCCTCTGCGGCCCTCCGCGAACGCCGCGTTCTCGTGCTTGAGGCGACCGAGAGCGGTCCGCTTGCGGGGTGCGGCGTCCCGGTCGAAGGGGTCGATCTCCACGATCCAACCGAATCGGTTCGGTTCGTTCGGGTTCTCGGCCAGGTCGAAGCGTGGATCGCCGAGCCACCACGGGTTGTCTCCCTCGCCGACGCCGTAGCGTTCCATCAGCTCCGTGGGTGTGAAGCCTCCGGCCGTGGTGCCGAAGTAGCGGTTGAAGTTCTCCTCGCAGGTCAGGTACGTGCGCCACGGCGTGCGGCCGTCGCCACAGTTGTTCACGGTCCCGAGGCTTCGTCGTCCGCTCGGGTCCGCGCTGGTCCGCATCAGCGGGTGCCCTGCAGCGGGACCGGTGATCTCCATCGGGGTGTTGGCGGTGATCCGTCGGGCGAACCTGGAGCGGATCGTTCGCCAGCTCCCGCCACGTAGAGCGATCTCGGCGACGCTGACGCCGTGGGCGTTCTGAGCCTTGCGGACCGTCTCGGTGTCGCTGTAGTCGGGTGCGGACGGGAAGAGGATCGACTCAGCGTCGATGGCCTCGTGGTTCGTGACCATCAGACCACGGCTGCGTGAGATCTCGAACAGGGCCATACCGTCGTGGCCCATTCCGAACTGTCGTGCCTGGTCAGCCGCGGTGTTCCGCGCGTCGAACCGGAAAGCGGGCCCGCCCGGTTCGATCGGGTCTCCCCACGGGTTGATCACCTGCGCCAGGTACCCGCCGGGCACGGTGACGGCATCGTCCTCGTTGATGGCGACAGCCTCGAAGGCGAGACTCGGGTTCCGGTGACCGTGACGGATCCTCGATCCGCCCCGGAGCGAGGTCGGGCCGGTCGGGGTGGCCGAGACCTCGACGGGGGAGGCCACTGCAACCGCAGCGACCACACCGGCTGCCGCGCCTCCGCGAATGAGATGACGCCGGGTGATACCGGTTTCGCCGTCAGCGCCGTCCGGTTCCCGGTCGGCCGTGCGGTCGTCGTCGAACAAGTTCATCTGTTGTCTCCAAGTGGTCTGGGGGATGGCCAGAGCGAACAGGTCGCAGGTGTCCTCTTCGCGAGGTTGGGTCGAACTCGCGGTGAAGCCCTGGCGACTATCGAGTGAGTCCCCCGGCGGCAGTCGCGTTCCCGTGATCCGGGACGCGATCGCGGCGTGTCGGGTGTCCTACCGTGGCCGGGATGACCGTCCCCGAACCTCGCCAACTCGGGTTCGAGCTCGATGGCGGATCGGTCGACGAGTCGACGTCGGACGTCGTCGACCAGGTGGTGCGCGTGCGCCCCGACGTCGTCGGAATCGACAAGTGCTTCGACTATTCGGTGGGTCGCGACACGCAGGTGGAGGTCGGTGACCTGGTGCGCGTCGTGCTCGGTGGTCGGAGAGTCGGCGGATGGGTGACGGCCACCGACGTCACCCCGGTCGACGGTCACCGTCTGGTGCCGCTGTCGAGGGTCTCGGGCCGTGGCCCCACCCAGGAGCTCGTCGAGTTGGCCGACTGGGCCGCGTGGCGCTGGGCCGGCCGGCCGGTCCACTTCCTGCGGGCGGCGTCTCCCGATGCGAACGTCGAGCGGATACCGGCGCCTGCTCGGCTGCGGATCGAACGGAACCGCCGGTCGACCAACTCACCTACGTCGGGTGAGGTGTTGCGGGAAGCTTTGGCGACGCCGAGGGCCGTCCTGCGTTGGCCGCCCGGTGCGGACCGCTACGCGATCGTCCGGGAGGCGGTCGACGCGACCGGCGACGGTTGGCCCCTCATCCTGCTTCCGTCCGCCCGTGACGCTGCGACCCTCGCAAGGCGTCTCCGATCCGACGGCAACCGAGTGGCCCTACTGGCCGGCGGGTCGGGCGCCGTAGCTGCAGGGGAGTGGGCCAGTGCCCGCGCCGGTGCTGTCGTCGTCGGCACGAGGGGTGCCGCGTGGGCGCCGCTGCCGAAGGTGGGCCGTGTCGTCGTCCTGGACGAGGACGACGAGGCCTACCAGGGGGAACGGACCCCGACATGGCATGCGAGGGACGTTGTGATCGAGCGTGCCCGTCGCTCCGATGCCGCGTGCCTCCTGGTCTCGGCGACTCCTTCCCTCGAAGCTCTCACCTGGGGGAGGGTCCTCGACGTCGGGCCCGGTGAGCGTCGGAGCGGGTGGCCTCGGGTGCAGGTGGTCGATCAACGGGATCTCGATCCGGCGACCGGGCCGCTGTTCTCGCCGGCGCTGGTCGAACTCGTTCGGGGACCGGGCCGGATCCTGTGCGTTCTCAACCGGACCGGACGGGTCCGACAACTCGCGTGCGCGTCGTGTCGGAGTCTCGCAAGGTGCGCCGACTGCGACGCTGCCGTGTCGACCGTCGTCGACGGCGACGGCACGGAGAAATTCGTCTGCGGACGCGATGCCGCACACGTCCGGCCGATGCTGTGCCTGGAATGCGGATCGACGGCGTTTCGCAACCTGCGGCTGGGCGTCGGTCGCGCCAGGGAGGAGCTGGAGGTGCTCGCCGGTGAGCCCGTCGGTGAGGTGACCGCCGAAGGGGCGGCACCCGATCCGTCGACGCGGATCCTGCTCGGAACCGAAGCCGTCCTGCACCGCTACGACAAGGCTGCCGGGGTCGCTTTCCTGGACCTGGACCAGCATCTCATGGCCGTCCGCTACCGGGCCTCTGAACAGGCGCTGAGCCTCGTCGCACGAGCGGCCCGCATCGCGAGCCGAGGCGCCGGACGGCTTCTGATCCAGACGCGCAACCCCGATCACCCGGTGGTGGTCGCCGCCGTGAAGAGAGATCCGGCGCTGTTCAGCGACCGGGAACTGAAGCTCCGCACCGAACTCGGCCTACCCCCGACGGTGGCATTGGCGAGGGTGTCGGGTCCCGGGGCCGAGGCTTTCGTCGAAGCCCTTCCCGCTGCTGCGGGTCTGCGGGTGCAGGGCCCGCTGGAGGGGATCTGGCGGATCCGGGCGCAGGATCACGTCACCCTCTGTGACGCCCTGAGGGAGACCACGCGACCGGCCGAACGCCTACGGGTCGAAGTCGATCCGCTCGGCGCCTGACGGGCGGCTCAGGTCAAGCGGAGTTCGAGGGCCAGGACTGCCGTCGAGCCTCGTAGAGGGCGATCGATGCGGCCGTGGCGACGTTCAGGGAACCGATCCGTCCGAGCTGCGGAATGAACACGAGGGCGTCGGCACCTTCGGCGACGACAGATGACAGCCCACGGTCCTCGTGCCCCACTGCGAGACAGACCGAACCGGTCAGGTCCGCCTCGTGTATCGGCACAGCACCGTCCGCCAGTTCCACGCCGATCAACCGGTAGCCGGCGGCCCGGATCGCAGCGACCGGATCGTCGGACTCGGTCAGGTGGTGGAAGGTCAGGTACCGCTGCGCCCCGAGTGCCGTCTTCTGCGTGCCGGCCGCGTGCTCGTCGGCCGTCTGACCGCGGGAGAACACGTCCTCGACCCGCAGCGCCGCCGCAGTCCGCAGGATCGAACCCACGTTGAAAGGGGTTGCGACCGAGTCGAGCAGCAACGCCACCCGACCTTCGGCCTTCCGGCGCCACTCACGGTGGAGTCTCTTCAGGTCGGTGCTGCCGAGCGAGCGGGTCATCGGTGCACGCCCCCGTTGGTGACGGAGAGCACCCGGTAACCGACGCGGGACCGGGACCGGTCGACGGTCCAGCCACGTCCCGCCATCCACCTTGCCAGCGAGTCCGCGCCCAGGTTCTTGTTCACCACGAGGGACGCGACGCCGTCCGGGCTCAGGCGACCGATCCATTCCTCCAAGAGGGCGTGCAGGGCGTTCTTGCCGATCCGGATGGGAGGGTTGGACCAGATCGCGTCCACCGTCAGGTCGGTCGGCACGTCCTCGGGGGCGACGACCCTGACGCGGTCGCCGACGCCGTTGAGTTCCGCGTTCTCCGCACAGAGCGTCCGTGCCCGTTCGTTGACGTCGACCGCCCAGACGATGGTGCCCTGTTCGGATCTGAGGGCCATCGTCACCGCGATCGGTCCGTAGCCGCAGCCGACGTCCACGACGGTGCGGGCACCCTCGGGAAGCTCCACCGAAGCCAGCAGGAACCGGGTCCCCGGGTCGACCCGATCACCGGAGAAGACCCCCCGGTCGGTGTCGAACTCGAGGAGACGTCCCTCCGGCAGGGTCAGCGTGATCCGCCGTCGCGCGGAGGTCGCACCGGGCGTGGGGGAGAAGTAGTGCGACGGCTCGGGCTGGGACGGCACCGGCTCGAAGGTAGCCTGGCATCCATGGCCCCCTACGAGATCCGCGTGATCGGTGACCCGGTGCTCAAGCAGACCGCCGCGAAGGTCGACGACATCGACGGCAAGCTCGTCCGCATCGTCGACGGGATGATCGAGACGATGTACGCGGCCCCGGGTCTCGGCCTGGCTGCCCCGCAGGTGGGGATCCAGAAGCAGTTGTTCGTGTGGGACCTTCAGGACGGTGCCGGTCCGAAGGCGATCGTGAACCCGCGCATCGTCGAGTCCGACGGCGAGTGGGCATACGAGGAGGGGTGCCTTTCGGTGCCGGGGCTGTCGTGGGAGATCGTGCGACCGAACCACGTGCATGTCGTCGGTGTGGACCTCGACGGCAACGACGTCGAGTACGAGGCGTCGGAGCTGGAGGGACGGATGTTCCAGCACGAGCTCGACCACCTGAACGGTGTGCTGCTCGTCGAACGTCTCGACGAGGACCAGGCGAAGGCGGCGAAGCGGCAGGTACGCGATCTGATGCTTGGCTTCGGTGCCGAGCGGCGCGATCCCTCTCCGGGCCTGTCACTGCGCTGACGCCCATGTCGACCGACCAGATCGACCAGCCGCGTGCCGCGCTACCTGCCCCGCCGTCGGAGGTTCGGCGGATCGTCTATTTCGGGACCCCGGAGATGGCGGTTCCGCCCCTCGTCGCGTTGTGCGACGCCGGTTTCGACGTCGTTCTGGTGGTCACCCGGGAGGACAAGCGCCGGGGACGGCGCGCCGAACCGTCACCGACCCCGGTGAAGATCGAAGCCTTGCGGCGCAGCATCCCGGTCACCGACGACCCGTTGGACGCCACGACGATCGAGGCGGATCTCGGGGTCGTCGTCGCGTACGGGAAGTTGCTGCGCCGACCGGTCCTGGAGTCCCTTCCGATGGTGAACCTCCACTTCTCGCTGCTGCCACGTTGGCGCGGTGCGGCACCGGTGGAGCGTGCGATCCTCGCAGGTGACGAGCGGACCGGCGTGTGCGTCATGGCCGTCGAAGAAGGCCTCGACACCGGTGCCGTGTACGCCCGACGCGAGCTGACGATCAGGCGTGGCAGCACGGCGCACGACCTCGCCGAGCAACTGACCGACGTCGGCAGCAGGCTGCTCGTCGACACGCTGCGGACCGGGCTGGGTGAACCGGTTCCCCAGACCGGTGAACCGGTGTACGCCGCCAAGTTGGGCACCGCGGAACTCCATCTCGACTGGACACGACCCGCCGTCGAGCTCGACCGGGTCGTCCGCGTCGGCGGGGCCTGGACGCAGTTCCGGGGGCGACGTCTGAAGGTCAACGCTGCGAAGGTGGTCGCAGAACCACCGGAAGGTCCTCCGGGTGCGCTGCACGGTGACACGGTCACCTGCGGCGACGGCGGACTCCGCTTGTTGACGGTCCAACCCGAGGGAAAGACGGAGCTCGCTTTCGCTGCGTGGGTGAACGGTGCGCGCCCGAAGCCGGGTGAGCTTCTCGGTACCGAGGGGCAGTGAGCGCCGGGTCCGGTCGGGGCGCTCGACGACGCCCCCGCAAGGACAGGTCCGAGTCGACCGCCGGTACGGCACCGACTAATCCTCGGAAGGTCGCGCTCGACGCGATGGTCCGGATCGACCGCGACGGCGCCTACGCGAACCTGCTTCTCCCCAAGGTCCTGGCTCGTAGCGACCTCGCCGAACGTGACCGGGCGTTCGTCACCCAGCTTGTTTACGGGGCGACCCGGCATCGCAGGGCGTGTGACTGGTTCATCGACCGATTCACCCACGGTGACTTGGACCCGACGGTCCGCGCCGCACTTCGCCTCGGGACCTACCAGCTCAGGATGCT
This sequence comes from Acidimicrobiales bacterium, assembly GCA_020439555.1. Taxonomy (GTDB): domain Bacteria; phylum Actinomycetota; class Acidimicrobiia; order Acidimicrobiales; family Iamiaceae; genus Aquihabitans. The sequence continues at coordinate 6,805 of JAGQSN010000187.1, forward strand.
CGGCACCCCGGCGCACGCCGCGGTTTCGGCAACGGTCGACACGGCGCCCCGCCGGGCGAGAGGCCTGGTGAACGCGGTCCTGCGGAAGGTGGCCACAGCGGAGGATGCGTGGCCGAGCGACGCGGTCCGGCTCAGCTACCCGGACTGGATGGTCGGTCGCCTCGTCGCCGACCTGGGCGAGGCGGACGCGATCGCGGCGCTGACCTCGATGAACGGGGCGGCGTCGGTCACGGAACGGTCCGACGGTTACGTCCAGGACGAGGCCTCCCAGC
>JAGQSN010000188.1 GCA_020439555.1 Acidimicrobiales bacterium
TCTCGCCGCGCTCGCGCGACGCCGCGAAACCTTCGCCGCCCACGGCGCCACCTCGACCGATCACGGTCACCCCACCGCCGCTACGGCGGATCTCGGCGATGCCGAGGCGACGGCCCTGTTCGAACGGGTGCGTCGAGGTGGTCACTCCCCCGCCGACGCCGAACGGTTCAGGGCTCAGATGCTCACCGAGATGGTGCGGATGAGCCTCGACGACGGTCTCGTCGTACAGCTGCATCCGGGCAGTTGGCGCAACCACGACCGGGCGTCGCACCGGCGTTTCGGCCCCGACATCGGAGCCGACATCCCCATGGCGACCAGTTACGTCGACGCGCTGAAACCGCTCCTGGACCGCTTCGGCAACGAGCCGGGCCTGACCCTCGTCCTGTTCACGCTCGACGAGACCACCTACAGCCGGGAACTGGCGCCGCTCGCCGGGTACTACCCGCTGCTGAAGCTGGGTGCGCCCTGGTGGTTCCACGACAGCGTCGAGGGGATGCGCCGGTTCCGGGCGCAGGCCACCGAGACCGCCGGTTTCGCGAACACGGTCGGTTTCACCGACGACACACGGGCCTTGCTGTCGATCCCCGCCCGTCACGACGTGGCCCGCCGGGTCGACTGCGGGTTCCTCGCGGGCCTGGTGGCCGAGCATCGTCTCGACGAGGACGACGCGACGGAACTGGCGGTGGATCTCGCCTACCGGCTGGCGAAGGAGACCTACCGGACCGACGAGTCGACCTTCAGCGCCACCGCGACCGGCTCCGCGGGGTCCTCGCCGTGAGCCCGGCGGCACGCCTGTCGAACGGGACCCTGCCCACCCTGGCCGGTGCCGTCGGACCGGCCTATGACCGCAGCACCGTCGAAGCGGGGGTGGTCCACGTGGGTCTCGGGGCGTTCGCCCGTGCCCACGTCGCCCGGTACTGCGACGACCTGCTCGCCTCCGGTGTCGAACAGGCGGCCGTGGTCGGGGCGTCGCTGCGATCGGGGGCGACGACACGGTCGCTCACACCGCAGGACGGGCTCTACACGCTCATCGAGACCGACGGCCGCAGTTCGGACCTGCGGGTCATCGGTGCGGTGACGGCACTCGCGGAGGGGCCCGGGGCGACGATCGCTGCCCTGTCGGCACCCGCCACGACGGCCGTGACCCTGACAGTCACCGAGAAGGGCTACCACCGGGCACCCGCAGCGGGACGGCCACGGCTCGACCTGGACGATCCCGACATCGCCCACGACGTCGCCCAGCCCGACGATCCGCGCACTCTCCCGGGCGTGCTCACCGCTGGTCTGCGCCGTCGCCGTGACTGCGGCGCCGGCGGCCTCACGTTGATCTCCTGCGACAACCTGCCCGCCAACGGCGAGGTGACCGCCGCGGTCGTGACGGAACTGGCGGCCGCCGTGGACCCGACCCTGGCCGAGTGGATCAGAGCCAACGTTGCGTTCCCCTCCACGGTCGTGGACCGCATCGTGCCCGCCACGACCGACCGGGAACGGCAACTGGTGACGGCACGGACGGGACTCGTCGACGCCGCTCCCGTGCTGGCCGAGACCCACTGCTCGTGGGTGATCGAGGACGTCCCCGCTTCCCTCACGCCGCTTCTCGTCGGTTGGCAGCGGGTCGGCGCGCTGCTGGTCGACGACGTCGCACCTTGGCAGGAACGCAAGCTGCGTCTCGTCAACGGTCCCCATTCGGCGCTCGCCTACCTCGGCGCCCTCGCCGGCCACGAAACGATCGACGCCGCGGCCACCGACCCCGACCTCGGGCCGTTCGTTGCTGCGCTGATGACCCGGGAGATCGTGCCCACCGTGAGCGGCGGCGCGGCCGGCTCCGACGACGAGGACCCCACGAACGTGGCCGACGCGACTCTCGCCCGCTTCGCGAACCCGGCTCTGGGTCACCACACCCGGCAGGTCGCGGCCGACGGCACCCAGAAGCTTCGCCAACGGGTACTGGATCCGATCTCGGTCCGGTTGGCCGCCGGCGACGGGATCGACCGCCTCGCGCTGGTCGTGGCCGCGTGGATGGCCTGGGTTGCCCATTGCGTGAAGTCGGGCGAGCACCTGGAGGACCCGTTGGCCGGGCAGCTTTCCGACGCGGTGCGCGGGACCGGGTCGACGTCGGGTCAGCTCGCCCGGGCCCTGTTCGGGACCGAGGCGGTGTTCGACCCGGCCACCGCGGCGAACGAGCAGCTCCACCGGGCAGTCGTCCGGGCACTGGATCTTCTTCACGACCGTGGCCCTGCCGCGGCTGCACGGGCGCTGACCTGAGGAGCGGTGATGTCGCGAGGCAAGGTCACGATCGCGGATGTTGCGGAAAGGGCGGGAGTGAACGCGTCGACGGTGTCACGTGTCGTCAACGGCACCGCCTCCCTTTCCCCGGACACGACTGCCCGGGTGCAGCGAGCGATCGCCGAACTCGGCTACAGACCGAACCGGGCGGCACGGCACCTGGCCGGGGGACGGACCGGAGCGATCGGGATCGTGGTGCCGGATCTGACGAACCCGTTCTTCGCGACGATCGTCCGAGGCGCACAGCACGCCGCCCACGACGCCGGCGAACTCACCCTCGTCGCTGACTCCGAGTCCCGTGGCCGGGGTGAGGTGGAGCTCTCCGCGATGCTGGCCCGCGACGTGGACGGCCTCGTGTTGTGTTCTCCCACCTCACCCGCCGGACAGCTCCGCGGTGCGGTCACCGGACGTCCGGCGGTCCTGGTGAACCGGCAGGCCCGGGGTTGGCCGTCGGTCGTGGCGGATCAGGCCCAGGCCGTCGAGGTCGCGTTCGACGATGTCCGTTCCCAGGGCCACGAACGGATCGCGTACGTGCGTGGACCTTCCAACAAGTGGACCTCCAGCGTTCGTGACCGGGTGGCGGCCCGTCTGGGTGCAGTTCTCGTCGGACCGTTCGCACCGACCTTCGCCGGCGGCGCCGAAGCTGCCGAGGTTCTCGACGACGACGTGACCGCGGTGATCACCCACAACGACCTGATGGCGGTCGGGCTCATCGACGCCTTGCTGCGCAAGGGTCGCCGGGTGCCACGAGACCTGAGCGTCCTAGGGTGCGACGACATCGAGATCGCAGCGCTCACCCGACCCCGCCTCACCTCCGTGGCGATGCCGTTGGAGGAGTTGGGCGCGACGGCGGTCGGGCTGCTCCTGGACCTGATCGCTCGACCCGCCCCCGACGTCGACTCGCTCCACCGCACGCTCCCGGTGTGGCTCGTCGCCCGCGACTCCACCGCGAGGCCGAAGTGACCACCGAGGCCCCGAACGACCAGAGCGTCGATGCCCGAGCGGTCGCTCCGGACGGTGCGGTGCTGACGGCGCAGGAGGTGGAGGCGACCCTGACGGCGGGGTTGGCGGGCCGCTTCAGCGGTCAACGGGTCCTGGTGCTGATCCCCGACCACACCCGCACGGCACCAGTTCCCCAGCTGTTCCGGCTCGTGACCGAGATCCTCGGGGACGCCGCGCAGCTCGATTTCATGGTCGCCCTCGGCACCCATCCGCCTTTGCCGACGGGTCGGTTGCACCAGTTGGTCGGTATCGACGCCCACGAGGCCGCGACCCGCTTCCGCCACGTCGGAATCCTCAACCACGCCTGGCAGGACGACGACCAGTTGGTCACCATCGGCACGATCACCGACGAGGAGGTGAGGTCCGTGGCGGGGGCGGTCTGGCATCCCAGCCTCGCCGGAGACCTTCCGTTGCGTCTCAACCGGGCCGCGCTGGATCACGACCACGTCGTCATCGTCGGACCGACGTTCCCGCACGAGGTCGTGGGCTTCTCGGGCGGGGCCAAGTACCTGTTCCCCGGCATCTCCGGCCCGGAGATGATCGACGTGTCGCACTGGTTGGGTGCCCTGAGCGGCGTCGTCGCGACGATCGGCGTCGCCGACACCCCGACGCGGGCGCTCGTGCACGCCGCGGCCCGTCACCTGCCCACGCCGACGACCCTCGTCGGTCTGGTGGTGACCGGCGAGGCCGAACTGGCGGGGATGTTCGTCGGCGGCGTCGAGGCCGCGTGGCGGGAGGCCGCGGATCTGTCGTCGCGACTGCACGTGACCTACCTGGATCGCCCTGTGCAGCGGGTGCTGTCCATGGCGCCACCGATGTACGACGAACTGTGGACCGCGGCGAAGGCCATGTACAAGCTCGAACCGGTGCTGGCGGAAGGGGCGGAACTGGTCATCTACGCACCGCACCTGAGCGAGGTGAGCCGGGTGCACGGTGCGGACCTGGCGAAGGTCGGCTACCACGTGCTGCCGTACTTCCTCGAGCAGTGGGACCGGTTCGCGCACGTCCCCCGGTCGGTGCTCGCCCACTCGACCCACGTCCGCGGAGCGGGGACCTTCACCGACGGTGTGGAACGCCCCTGGGCGCAGGTCACCCTGTCGAGCCAGGTACCCGCAGCCGAATGCGAGGCGCTCGGTCTCGGTTATCTCGACCCGACCGGCGTCGACGTGTCCGAATGGGAGGGAAGGCTGGACGAGGGCGTCCTGGTGGTGCCCCGGGCGGGCGAGACGCTGTATCGGCTCCGGCGATGACTCCCGCTTTCGGTCGTTGGGTAGAACCGTGAGCGCCGTCGTCGTCATGGGGGTCTCCGGTGCCGGCAAGAGCCGTGTCGGCCGGGCGGTCGCCGAGGCGCTCGGCTGGGAGTTCGTCGAGGGCGACGACCATCACCCGGCGGCCAACGTCGACAAGATGTCGCGGGGTGTGGCGCTGACCGACGACGACCGTGCCCCTTGGCTGGGCGCGCTGAACGAACTTCTCACCGACCGCGAGCGGGCCGGGGCCGACGTGGTGCTGTCGTGTTCGGCCCTCAAGCGGGACTACCGCCGGCGGCTCGCGGACGGGCTCGACGACGTGCAGTTCGTCCACCTGGACGTTCCACCCGAGGTGGTCGCGGCCCGTGTGGCCGACCGCGAGGGCCATTTCATGCCGGTGAGCCTGGTCACCAGCCAGTTCGAGGCACTGGAAGCACCCGACGAGTCGGAGGCTCTGATCCTCGACGCAACCCGCCCCGCATCAGAACTGACAGAGGAGATCCTCCAACGCCTGCACCTCGACTCTGCTGGTTGACGTCCGACCGCTCCTACGGAGCGGAACTGCCGACCCGACCGGGAATCATGTGGCCACCGGTAACGACTTGTCCGGCCTACTGCGCCGGCTGACCCGTAGAGTCCATACGTGCCTGACCGCGTACAGCAGATCCAGGATGAGCTCCGTTCTCTGACCCATCTCCCCTGGCGGTTTGCAGACCCATTCGAGACGCAAAGCAAGGACTTCCACGCCGTCCCGAAGGAACCTGGCGCCTTCCTCTGGATGAGGCGACTCGAGCCCGGCCCGAGTGCGGAGATCAGCCGAGATGTTCTTCTGGCCGGTAGCACCCGAAATCTCCGACGGAGACTGTACGAGTTCTCGTCAGGGAGAACGGCGAACGACGTAACTCTTCAGCGGCTGTTCGAAGTCGTTATCGCACCAGCGCTCCGAGCCGAAGTACTTCAGGATCTTGTGGTCAATCGGAGATCGCTTCCGATCGCCCAGATGTGGGTCAGGGACCACGTGGTGTTCGCCTTCGCCCCACTGAGTGACTTCAGCCCAGAACTGCATGACCTTGAGCATTTCGGCCGACCGCCCGATACGGCAACGGTGTTGGCCGACCTCGCATACGGCCTCGTCGCGCTACTCCAGCCCTGGTTCAACACGACACCCGCCTGGACCGCCCTCGGCGATACCTGGCACGAGTGCCACGACATCACGCTGCCGATCCTCCCTCCGGTGCCCCGCCCGCACTAGAGCAGTCCGCAGCGGTGCGCCGTCGCCCCGGATGTCGGAGAGCTGGGCCAGAGGGAGAACGAATCGGTATCCCGCACCAGCCATCACCGTGGTCTCGTCCGACTTCAACCCATCCGATTGAAGAACTCGGGGACGATTCCATGGGACTCGATCCAGGACTTCTCACCGGCGCGAACGATCTCTTCAGCACGTGAAGCCAGCAACACGAGAACGTCATCACCGTCTGCGCCGCCCAGGGCCGTCACCAGTGCCGGGACGTCGCTGGGCGACACGGTGATCCAGTACTCGTACTCGTCACACATCGGATGACCGAAGTCCTGGCCCGCGATCTCCACCGCCCCGTCAGCACCCAACTCGGCATCGACACGCAAGGTGCCAGCCGACCACATCGTGATTCCTCGAGGCTCTGCCACTTCCTACCTCCTTGTCGGCCCCGGTCGCACCCTGACGTCAGTCGCGTGAGCGGCTGCTCTTGGCGTTCGCCATCGAGCGAAGACCTGACGCCATCGCTGGATCGTGCCACAGCGCGGCCCCTGCACCGCCGATTCCGGGAGCTGACCGCCCCACCGTGCTTGAGGTGATCGACATCCAACACCACCACCGGAACTAGACCCTCACCGAGTTGGAATCACGGGACGGCCAGCAGGGGCGTCGCCGTGACCCAGGAGGAGACAGAGGCCTTCGCGGCCCACGTGATGGTCATGCTCGAAGCCCTACTGCTCGCACCCGAACCGCCCACACCAACGTCTGAGCCGTTCCCCGACGAGCACCGCGATCGTCGTGAGTAGTCCACTACTCACGACGGTCCGGCGGGGATTGGTTCAACATGGCCGGAGATGTCGCTCCGGACCCCGGGGCCGAGACCAGAGGGAGTCTGGTGATGAAGCGGTTCGGTCATTCCGTGGCCATTGCAGCCGTACTGTCGACGGTGGCCCTCGCCGCGTGCGAACCGGTGCCGCACACCGAGTTCCAGGTCGTCGACGGTGACACCGTCTCGTTCCGGCACCTCTCCGGCGACGGCACGCACGCGGTGGTGAAGGCATCGGGTCCGGGGGCGACGGTTCCAGGGGCCGGTACCTGGCTGGTGGACCGCACGACGGGCACCGCCACGGCGTTATCGTCAGACGTCACCCAGATCAGCGACGACGCTCAGCGCCTGCTCCTGGTGGACAACTCCATCTGGGCGGCTGGTTCGGTCACGCCCGAACCAGCTTCCGGCACCCGTTACAGCGAGGACCTCACCGCGTACGGATTCTCGGTGGACACGGCACCCTACCCGGTGAACGTGGCCGACACCGACGAGCCCACAGCCTGGAACGTGCTCGACCTGTTCGCGCATCCGACGGGAACCTTCGCCGTGGATCCGGCGAGCATCCAGGTCTCAAACGACGGTCTCACGGTCGCCTACGAGGCCGAAAGAGCGTCGGGCAAGGTCTGGCGCGTGGTCAGCAAGAAGCACGGGACCAAGGTCGACATCGATGCCGGGAAGTTCGACGAGGTCTGGCTGGCCCCCGATGGCGAACTGTTCGCCGCCCTGTCGACCGGTGAGGTGAACGCGGTCCGTGCACGGATCATCAGGACCGTCGACGGCGAAGTCCTGAACGAGTACGAGGACCCAGGCTCGCCGGGGTCGACCACCACCACGTACTTCAAGTACATGGGCATGGCCGAGTCCGGCGGCACGGTCTGGCTGCGACGGGAGTACCGGGACGGCGACGGCGACGTCTTCGGCTCGACGGTGGTCGCGTTGGGTGCGACGACCGTCCGCACCTGGGACGTCGGCCCCGTCGGACGGGTCGCCCGGGCCGATGTGAGCGCCGACGGACGTTTCATGGTCACCGACATCCTGGGCCTCGGAGCAGCACCCGAAGGGCCCAGCGCGTTCACGACCGTCTACGACTTCCTGTCCGACGAGTCCGGTGAGGAGGCACTTCCGGACGGGCCTGCATGGGAGGTGAACGACGCTCTCGTCTGCCTGTGGGTTCTCATGTCCACCCCGTGCACGGTGCCGATGAAGCCTGCCCGGGCCGAGATCAGCGACGACGGGTTGATCGTGGCGACAACCACGTGGACTCGTTGGGGCTGGTTCGAGTACTCCAACCCGGGCGCCTGACTGGACGGTGGTCTGCCTCGATCCGACGCGATCGTGTACCGCCATGGTGGGGGTGCACGATGGGTCCGTAGTGTCGGTGACATGTCCGTCGTGAAGATCAACGCCATCGCCGTGCCCCCGCCCGCCCGTGAGGAGTTGGAGCGTCGTTTCGCCGCCCGAGCGGGCACCGTGGACGGCGCGCCAGGCTTCCTGGGGTTCCAACTGCTCCGCCCGGTAGCCGGCGACGACCGCTACTTCGTGTTCACCCACTGGGCCGACGAGGAGAGCTACGCCGCCTGGCGTGACGGAGACGCCCGCGCCGCCCACAAGGGCGAGCACGGCAAGCCGGTGGCCAGCGGCTCGAACCTGCTGGAGTTCGAGGTGGTGCTAGAGGTCAAGCCCAAGGGTTCCTGACCCACCCGAACGACACCCTCCCAACCGAAGCGCTACAACCTCAAGACGGCTCGGGCCGCGTTGGGCTCAGCTACGCGGCTACGGCTCGCCGGACGTCTTCTATCGGGAGGCTGACGGTAGTGGGCTCGTCGACGACGTAGCCGGTGGTATTGGGGTCGAGCGCAATGACCACCTGGCGGTTTCCATTGTCGCCGTAGATCTCAGCAACGATGCCTCGGACTTCCGACACGCCCCACAAGAAGGCCACGACATCTCCGACCTTCAGGTCAACGTTCATGGCTTCCTCCTTCACCAAGGTGGCGGCGTCCCGAGAACACGGGCCAGACCGGCGGCAATCGTGACGTCGATGGTACCCGCCAAGCCATCGATCGACCTTCGGTGTTCGACGTAGGACCTCTTCGTTGCCTTGACTCGGCCTGCCCCTTCGATCATCTCTATCCGGACCTCATCGCCGTGGCCGACGGCATTGCGGTAGTCGACGAGCAGATCGAGCATCTCAAGTTGAGCACCGACCTCTGGTCCGGCTGCCTTGAGGTCTTCAATAAGGCTGAACCCGAGTCGGGCGAAGTCGTGGCCGAGTACGGACCGTCGTGGGTTGTGGGTGTCGAGGCGGCGACCCTGGCGGATCAGCAGGTGAAGCGTTTGTTTCTGCCCTTCTGTCGCGGCGTCAACGTGGACCCTCGTCGCCTCATCATGGAGATCTCGGCAGAATCCCTGGAACTGCGCCATCAAAGCGAAGAAGAGGCTCCGGTTGAGTTGTGTCGTGCCCCACTTCCGTCCAGCACCGGAGCCGACGAGGTTCGCGTGTACGCCCTCCAGTTCAGCCAGCCGTCCGATTCTTGAGGTGCGCCACCTTGCCAGCGCTGTCGACGCCATCACATCTGTTCCCGCTTGTGCAGCCCGTCGTGCTTCGCCAACCTCAGTTCACCTGTGCGAGCCGGTGCCCGGGGCGGGGTTCGAACCCGCACGGTGCTTTCGCACCAGAGGGGTTTAAGCCCTCCGCGTCTGCCAGTTCCGCCACCCGGGCCGGTGGGTGACGTCACGCTAGGCGCATCAGCGCTCCCTTCGGCCCGACCAGCGCTCACGCCGCTGCCGCCTGCGCCGTTACCACCGCTTCCCACAACCAGGTCCTGGTCCTGGTCGCCTCGCCGCCGGACAGGTCGTTCGCCACGATCACCCCTTCGATCAGGTCCGCGGTCACCGCCTGGAACGGTCTTCCCTTCACCACGACCGCGACCGTCGTCGAACCGTCGCCGTAGCGGCGGATCGTCCGGTCCGCACCCGGCAGCTTCGGTGGACTGCGGAAACCGGGAACCACCAACCCCCGCGACCTGGCGGCAGCAGCGAGGGTGCGAACCGTGGTGGCGAAGTGCAGCGAGTTCGATTCCATACGCCGGCATCATCCCCGGGGGGACTGACAATCCTCTCCGCCCGCGACCGGAAACGACCGCCACCGCCGCGGATACGGTGGGCCGCCGCAGGACAGACAGGGGTTCGGAATGCGCATCGGGTTGTCCATCGGCAGCGCCTACTACGACGGATCGCACTGGGAGGACCTCGTCGAACTGGTGAAGGCCGCCGACCGGATGGGCGTCGACTTCGCCTGGTCCGCCGAAGCGTGGGGCATGGACGCGGTCGCTCCCCTCGCCTACCTGGCGCCGCTCACCGAACGGATCCGCCTCGGCACCGGGATCATGCAGATCAGCGCCCGGACACCCGCCATGACCGCCATGACGGCGCTCACCCTGTCCCGTCTGACCGGCGACCGGTTCTGCCTCGGTCTCGGCGTCAGCGGCCCGCAGGTCGTCGAAGGTCTCCACGGTGAGCCGTTCGCCCAACCCCTCGGACGCCTCCGCGAGTACATCGAGATCGTCCGTCGGGCCACCCGCGGCGAACGGATCACCTCCGATGGCCCGCACTACGTGCTCCCCCGGCCCGGTGGCGAAGGCAAGGCGCTGCGTTCGTCGCTGCCACCCCGACCGGACCTTCCCCTCTATCTCGCCACGCTCGGCCCCCGGATGCTGGAACTGACCGGTGAGGTCGCAGACGGATGGCTGGGCACGTCGTTCATTCCCGAAGCGGCCGACGTGGTGATCCCCCACATCCGCGCCGGTGCCGAACGCGCGGGACGGTCGCTTTCGGACCTGGACCTCCAGATCAACGCCACGATCGAGATCGACGACGACGTCGACGCCGTCGTCGCCCGGTACAAGCCGATGGCGGCGTTCACCCTCGGGGCGATGGGCTCACCGAAGACGAACTTCTACAACGCCGCCTACACACGGGCCGGCTGGGGTGACATGGCGGCCGACGTGCAGGCCCGCTGGGTGTCCGGCGACAAGGAAGGCGCTGCAGCCGCCGTGCCCGACGAGTTCGTCCTCCAGGCGTTCATGATCGGCGACGAGCCGATGGTCCGGGACCGCATCCGGGCGATGGCCGCAGCCGGGATCACGACGCTGCGGGTCGCACCGACCGGCGGCGGACGAGACGCGGCGATCGCCGGGCTCGAACGGATCGTCGACCTGATCGCCTCCGTGGCCTGAAACCCGACCGTGTACCCCGGCGACGCATCCACCATCGGAGTCGACCGGCCCGCCGTCGTACTCACCGGTTCCGGTCTCACCCTCACCTGGGGTGACCTCGACGACCGCTCCAGCCGACTGGCGAACCTGTGGCACGACCAGGGCCTCCGCGCCGGAGACCACGTTGCGCTGCTGGCGGGCAACTGCCTGGAGTTCGCGGCGCTCGTGTGGGCGGCGGAACGTTCCGGCCTCCACTACACGCCGATCAACTCCCACCTCAACGCCACAGAGGTGGCGGTCATCCTCGGCGACTGCGGCGCGCGGTCCCTCGTCACCGATGCCGCCCACGCGGTCGTCGCAGCCGAGGCGCTCACCTCGGCACCACTGGTCGAGACGGTCCTGTGCATCGCGGATCCCGCCGACGGCACGGGCCCGGCCCCCTCCCACGAACGGTTCGTGGACTACGAGACGGCGTTGGCGTCGGCACGTGGCGGACATCCGGACCCCGAGACGGCCGGTGCGGGAATGCTCTACTCGTCGGGAACGACCGGCACCCCGAAAGGTGTCCTGCGGCCGCTCAGCGGACGGCACCCCGGCGACATCGTCGGGATCGGTCTCGCCATGCAGCTCGTCTTCGGCGGACGGGAAGGGATGCGCTACCTGTCGCCCGCCCCGCTGTACCACTCCGCTCCCCTGTCGTTCCTGCTCGGAACCCACCGTCTCGGCGGCACCGTGTACGTGATGGAACGCTTCGACGCCGAAGCCGCCCTCGCCGCGATCGACCGCTACCGCATCACCCACAGCCAATGGGTGCCGACCATGTTCAACCGGATGCTGCGCCTCCCCGCGGATGTCCGGGACCGTTACGACCTGAGCTCACACGAGTGCGCGGTCCACGGCGCCGCACCGTGCCCGATCCCGCTGAAACGCCGGATGATCGACTGGTGGGGGCCGATCATCTGGGAGTACTACGCCGGCACCGAAGGCCCCGGCTCCACCGTCGTCAGCAGCGACGAATGGCTCCGCAAACCCGGCACCGTCGGCCGCCTGTCCACCGCGACGGTCCACATCCTCGACGACGACGGCAACGAAGTCCCACCGGGTGAGGCTGGCACGATCTACTTCGAATCCGAAACAGCCGCGTCGTTCACCTATCACGGTGACCCGGCCAAGACCTCCGCCAGCCGAACCGCCCAGGGCTGGGCCACCATGGGCGACATCGGATACCTGGACGAGGACGGCTACCTGTTCCTCACCGACCGGCAGGCGTTCACGATCATCTCCGGAGGGGTGAACGTGTACCCGCAGGAGGCCGAGAACGTGCTTTCGGGTCATCCGGCGGTCGCCGACGTGGCCGTGTTCGGGGTTCCCGACGACGACCTCGGCGAGGTGCCGATGGCGGTCGTGCAACCCGTCGCCGGAGTGGACCCGACGCCGCAACTGGCCTCCGAGCTGCTCGCCTACTGCCGGGATCACCTAGCCACGATCAAGTGTCCGCGCACCGTCGAGTTCGAAGCCGAACTGCCCCGCCTGCCGACCGGCAAGCTCTCCAAGGCGGCGCTCCGCGACCGCTACCGGACCGGTTCGACGGACGCCTGAACGACCCGGCCGGGACCATCGACGAACGAGCGAGACCCCCGATAGGGTCACCTCCTCCCCCGAACCACCGCAGACAGGAGCCGAGATGGACGCGGACGTACTGGAACAGGCACAGCAGGCCGCCAAGGCGGTCCTCGCGAACGTGACGGCCGATCAGCTCGACCTGTCGACACCGTGTGAGGGATGGAAGGTCGCCCAACTGATCGACCACATGGTCGGCACGCAGCACTGGGCGCACACCGCGATCACCGGCGCAGAATCCGGCCCGACCGGTGAAGGCGCTTCGGGCGGGGACTTCCACGCCGCGTTCGACGAAGCAGCCGCCCAGAACGTCGCCGCGTTCCGCGAGGACGGCGCACTCGAACGGACCGTGAACCCCGGCTTCGGTGACATGCCCGGCGCAGCCCTGCTCGGCATCGCCGCGACCGACACGTTCACCCACGCCTGGGACCTCGCCACCGCGACCGGCCAGGACAACGACCTCGACCCGGCCCTCGCGGCGCGGCTGCTCGAAAGGGCACGCCAGACGATCCCCCCGGCGTTCCGCACCGAGGACGGCTCGATCTTCAAGCCCGAACAACCAGCCCCGGAAGGCGCCAACAACGCCACCCGACTAGCCGCCTTCCTGGGCCGAACCGTCTGATCTCGGCTCCGCTCCGCCCCGAGGTTGTCGGGGTGGGGTCGTAGGGTTCGGGTGTGGCGACAGCTGTTCCCGACGAGTTCACTCCTGTTCAGCAACGCACCCTCGAGGTGCTCGGTGCCACGGGCGCGGAGCGGCCTGTCTTTCCTGCCGACATCGGCCCGCGCCTTCGTCACGACCTCGAAGCAGGCCTTCGTACCGTCCTCGAGGACCTCGCACCCGACGAGGATCTGCATCTCTCCAAGCACCTCCTCCAGCAGGTCCACGGCTGCGAGGTGAAGTTCCTCGCCGAGGAACGCTCCGACGAAGGCTTCACGGTGACCGTGCCGATCGCGCGGGGCACCGTCGCACACAAGGCCGTCGAGCTGGGGATCCATTGGCCCCGTGAACCGCTGCCGCTGGAACTCGTCGACGAAGCGATCGCCAGCCTCACAGCGAACGAGTCGTGGTTGAGCGACTTCCTCCAGACCTGTTCGGAGACCGAACGGGCCGAGCTGCGCAGCAGCGCCGGTGACCGGGTGGCGAAGTTCTTCGAATGCTTCCCACCGTTGCGGGCGAAATGGCGGCCCGTCACCGAGTCCAGCCAGATCGTCGACCTCGCCGACGGCCGGATCCGCCTGCGGGGCAAGGTGGACCTGACCCTCGGCCAGGCCAACGGGAACCAGGCCGGCAAGGTCGTCATCGACCTGAAGACCGGTGGCCCGAACCCCGCCCACCGTGACGACCTGCGCTTCTATGCGCTGCTCGACACGATCCGCATCGGTGTGCCACCCCGGCTGGTCGCCTCGTTCTACCTGGACATGGGAGAAGCCAGAACCGAATCCGTGACCGAAGGGCTCCTCGACGCGACCGTCGCCCGAACCGTCGACGCCGCAGCGCGGATCGCCGCCCTGCGCGCCGGGACCACAGCACCCGTGTACCGGCCGAGTTGGGGGTGCCGCTGGTGCCCGGTGCTGGCCGAATGCGAGACAGGCCGCCGTTGGCTCACCGATGAGGACACCGACGACATGGACGTCACCGCGTAGGTCGCCGGATAGTCGTCACAGCTTGGAAGTCGCGGCTTGGACGTCGCGGCTCGACCGACCGGTACGATCGCGGGCCATGGCCGAGGACCCGACCGACGAGCCGACACGGCAGCGGACCAAGACGGCTGAGATCGTCCCGCTCCGGCTCCCCCCGGTCGCCGACGACCCCGCCGAGATGCACGACCCACGCCTCGGCGACGTCGACGAGTTCGGACGCTCCGAACGGGTCCGCGCCCTGGTCCGCAAGGTCTACGACCCCGTCTACCGGCGCTGGTTCCGGGCCGAATGGGAAGGCTTCGACAAGATCCCGACAGAAGGCGGTGCGCTGCTCGTCGCCAACCACGCGGGTGCCATCCCGTCCGACGCCCCGGTGATCATGCACGGCATCGAGGCCGAACTGGAACGGCCCGTCTACGGCCTCGCCGACCAGTTCTTCAAGAAGACTCCGGTTCTCGGGACGATGTGGGCCCGCGCCGGCGGCGTCGTCGCCCACCCCGACAACGCCTACCGGATCCTGCGGGAACGCAAGGAGCTCGCGCTCGTGTTCCCCGAAGGCACGAAGGGCACCAGCAAGACCTTCAACGAGCGGTACCGGCTGGCACGCTTCGGTCGGGGCGGGTTCGTCGAGATCGCGATGCGAGCCGGTGTCCCGATCATCCCGATCGCGGTGGTCGGCTCCGAGGAGGCGATGCCGATCCTGTTCAAGGTCCCGTCGCTGGCGAAGGCGGTCGGTGTGCCGTACTTCCCGATCACCGTGAACATGGCACTCGGACCGCTCGGCGCTGCGGTGCCGTTCCCGGCCAAGTTCAATCTGCGGGTGCTCGACCCGATCCACTTCGACGTCGAAGCGGACCAGCCCCGCTACTCACGTTCGAGGATCATGGACGAGTCCGAACGGATCCGTCAGCAGATCCAGGAGGCGCTCTACGACATGCTGCGCCGTCGCCGTTCGGTCTGGACCGGCTGATGGGCCGCCGAGTCCTGATCACCGGTCTCGCGACGTTCTGGGGCGGCCGCCTCGCTCAGGCGATGGAGGCAGACCCCGACGTCGAGGTCGTCATCGGCCTCGACACCCGTCGCCCGCGGGTGAAGCTGGAGCGCACCGAGTACGTCCGATCCGACGAGAACTACTCGATCCTGAGCCGCATCGTCCGGGCGACAGGGATCGACACGATCGCCCACACGTTCCTCGTCGTCGACTCGACGCAGATGTCGTCGAGGTCGATGCACGAGATCAACGTGATCGGCACGATGAACCTGCTCGCGGCGGCATCCGCTGCGGGCAGCACGGTGAGGACGATCGCCGTGAAGTCGACTGCGCTCGTCTACGGCTCGTCGCCGAACGACCCGTACTGGTTCCGTGAGACCGACAGGCGCACCACCGCGGCCCGGACCCGCGTCGAGAAGAACCTGCTCGAAGTCGAGAGCTACGTGAAGGACTTCGCCCGGGACAACCCGCACGTGAAGCTCAGCATGCTGCGGCCGTGCAACGTGATCGGCCCGGACCTGGAGACGCCGCTGTCGAAGG